>NZ_JBHVPN010000008.1:0-189740 GCF_042887255.1 Gottfriedia sp. NPDC057948 | reverse complement strand
CTTGTCCCCATAAAAAAACACCCCTTATGTAATATAGTTTACTATACGACATAAAAGGTGTTTTTTCTCGTGTCCCACATAAAGGGTTCACTATAAATTGAACCAGGTTTTTTTTCTTTGAATTCGTTAAGCTTTAATCACCCAACATTCATATTAATTACTGTGATTTTAACTAATTAAACAGATTGGTTTGTAAAGTTTTTAATTATAAAAAAGGGCAACCATTATATGTATGAACTGTTAATAATTAACAATTTATCTTATTCTTCATTTTAAAGATAACTATTCTAAAAAAATTAAATTTGTTATTCATTACTGAAGATTAAAACATATAATTTACAATTGTAATTCTGATATAATTTCAGATTTCATTCCAATCAATCATAACTAAAACGAATCATAATCATATCGATAATGTCATTTACCAGAAAAATATATTACCATATAATAGCCTTAACATTAAGAATAGTATAATTTTTCCGTTTTTTTATGGGGTAATTCAGCTGTCCTGAAATGTAATTTTTGATAAAGGTGATGCAAAGATGAAAAAACGAACTACGTGGTATAAGGGAAAAGCTGCGACTGGTATAGTTGCTTCAGCCCTAGTAATCTCTAATGCTAAATTTATTTTTGATGCTCCATTAAGTAAGGCACAAGGATTAAGTCCCGATGATGCGATGACACGTGTTGTGGTCGAAATGGAAGGAGCTCCTGCTATTCAATCCATGCCACATTCCGAAAATGTTGGAGCTTTTTCCAGAACTACAATAAGAAAGTTAAAAGATCAAATTGAGAACTTAAAACAATCACATGGAAATGTATTACAAGAAATAAAAGAAAAGAAGATTCCATTCAACAAGTCAAACGAATATACGTTCGTATTTAACGGTGTTTCATTACAAGTACCAAAAAACAAAATTGATGAACTGCGTTCTCTTCCTGGAGTAAAAGCGGTATATCTGGATCAAAAATATCATGCAGACTTAGCCGACAGCGTCCCTTTGATTGGTGCTCCTGACGTTTGGTCTAAGCACGACCAAAACAATCAAGGAATTACAGGGAAGGGAGTGACAGTCGCTGTGATTGACACAGGTGTGGATTATAATCACCCTGACCTTGGAGGGGGATTCGGGCAAGGGCATAAAGTTGTCGGGGGATATGATTTTGTCAATCATGATAACGATCCGATGGACGACCAAGGCCATGGTACCCATGTCTCTGGAATTATTGCTGCGCATGGAAAGGTGACCGGTGTGGCTCCTGATGCTTCCATCACAGCCTATAAAGTTCTAAACCAATATGGAGAAGGAAATGATTCCGATATCATTGCCGGAATAGAAGCTTCTATTTCGCCAGACAATCCATTCCCAGCAGATGTAATTAATATGAGTATAAGTGGTCCTGGCGATGGTAATGACCCGCTCTCTCAAGCTGCTCAAAATGCTGTTGATGCCGGTGTAGTTGTTGTCGCGTCAGCAGGGAATTATGGACCTGGTTATGGTACCATTGGTGCTCCAGCTATGGCTGAAGGGGTACTTGCTGTTGGAGCAAGTACAAGCGGTATTAAAGTACCAGCAGCGAAGATGGTTTCACCTCTTGAAGAGAATTTATCCATTACCCGCCTTGGGATTACAGCTAATCCTCCTGAAGCAGAAACCACTCGCGAGCTGGTAGATGTTGGAGAAGGCGGACTTGAAAACTATAATGGATTAGATGTAAAAGGAAAGATTGTTCTCATTCAATTGCCTCAAGGTGCTGATCCACAGCAATATTTATATACAGCAGGGAGAACAGCTCAAGAAAAAGGGGCCGAGGCTGCGCTCTTTTTCCAGCCTACGGAAGTTGGTCCTCAACTTGCTTCTGTTTTTAAATTAGGAGAATCGATTCCATCTCAATATTCATCTAACTTAAGTGGAGAGATGAAAGAACAAGATCAATTCCTAGCAGATTCATCAGGGGATAGCCGATTGGAAACGCTGGTCGCAATGGCAATTGATGGAACAAAAGCTGAGGAATTAAAGTCCTACTTGGCCAAGGGACCTGTCAAAATAACGATTTCAGGAAAAGACGCAACGGATAAAATGGCTTCCTTTAGTTCTCGTGGTAATTCCGACCTTCGAGCAAAGCCTGATTTAGTCGCTCCAGGTGTTGAAATCAATTCGACTTATATTAAGAAACAGGATGATGACTCCGGTTACACAAGAATGAGTGGGACAAGTATGGCAGCCCCACATGTGGCTGGTGCAGCTGCGCTGCTGAAACAACTCAAGCCGGATTGGAATGCCAGAGAGATTTCCAGTGCTTTAAAAGAAACCGCGAAACCGCTGGCATCATATGATGTGCTTACACAAGGGGCAGGAAGATTGGATGTTAAGGCTGCGGCGGAAACGAATGTCGTCGCCTCACCTAATGCATTGAATTTTGGAATTGCTGATATAAAAGATTCGAAGATTCATAAAAGCGCTTCATTAACTTTGAACAATCACGGTGAAAAACCGGTTGATATGGATTTCACGGTTAAAGATAATACAAAATCCGAGGCAGCGGTAACTGTGAATCCATCTCATATTCATATAGAACCAGGTCAACAGGTCAATGTTGAAGTGAGCATCAATATGGATAGACCGGATCAGGATACGGTTATTTCGGGATGGATAGAAGGAAATATACAATCAGCAACAGAATCTCAACATTTGCGCGAGCCATACCAATTTACTGTAAGGCATCTTCAAATTACTGCAACACCCGATCCAGTAGCATCCTCAATGAATGAAACGGAAGCCTTTATATACAGTCCGCTTGATTTGTCACAAGCTCCAAAAGTGACGATACGAACTCCAAGCGGAAATACAAATCAAGTGACTCCTGTATTAGAGAATGATCATTGGTGGCGCGTGCCAGTTCAGACAAGCGAAGTGGGAATCTATCGTATTGATGCAATTTCGACAGTCAAAAATTCCTCGACTGAGGAATCAAGCATAATAGGTTCTGGTTATCTGGAAAAATTACCAGCAGATAAGGAACACGCTTCATCCTGGGACTCAGTTGGACCTTACTCTAATAATGGCTTGATGACTTTTGATCCAAAAAATCCTAATAGCATGACAGTGTTAACAAGAGAGAATCCTTCTCTTTTCCGTAAGGAGGATGGGAAAGATACTTGGCATGAGTATCGAAATTTTCCTGTCCAAGGAGGATCGCCAAAGAAAATGGTGGTTGATCCCACAAATGCACGAAATATATATGTGCCAATTAATTCAAATAATAAACTCTTGGATACAACTTATATAGGTAAAATATTAGCCAGCAAAGACGGCGGAAAAACATGGAGAACTCTACCTTTTCCAGATATAGATATTTCTGACTTAGTAATTGATAAAAGTGGACAGAAACTAGTTGCAATTACGAAAAACGAAGTCTATGTCAGCTTGGATAGAGGAATGAACTGGGAGAAATTATCTGGATGGTGGTCATATCTAGATGACGCAGAGCTTGTGAATAATGACCTTTACCTTTCAGATGGCTCTAGCGGCGTTTACGTTCTAAAAAACGTATTCTCTGGTTCGGCTACATCCGAGAAATTGTTTCAAGGAAATACAAAGGAAATACTAGGTAATCAAGATATTCTAATTGCTAGTACATGGGGTAGCGGTTTGTACGCTTCCTTTAACAAAGGTAAAGATTGGAAAGAACTTACGCACGACCAAGTACCATTTAATAATGTATCTGCCGTGAAAATTTTGGATGGTGGTATTTATGTAGGAACAGCGTATGATGGAATATGGGTAAGCCGTGATTACGGAAAAACATGGGAATCCTGGAAAGAACCGCTTCCAGATTATAACTCCATTGAAATCGATTTTGCATTAGGAACAAAATCTTCTCCTTTTGGAAATCGCCCAGTTTATGTTTCTTCTGATCAAGCAGGAATCTATGAAACACAGAATAAAGGGGAAACATATAATCGAGTCGGTATTCCTTCAGCAACGGTTTTTGACTTGGCTATTTCCAAGAACTCCAAAGGATACCAGTTACTTGCCGGAACATTTTCCGAAACGTACCGGACAGCATTACCAGATCAAAACAAGATTGATTCCGCAACACTCGAATGGGGAGCGGCTAAAGGTGAAGGAAAATATGGAGAAACAGTGTTTAAAATTGCTACGTCTCCTGCAGAACCAAATGTCGTTTATAAAATACGCAATGGTGCGGATGGGTTCATGTATGTTTACCGAAGCAAGGACGGAGGACAAAACTGGGATTTAAATTTTGTAGATGGCTCAGTCCCTACTGGCATGCTGGTTCACCCAGCCAACCCGAATGAAATCGTGATCCCATATGTTGTCCCTCGGACAGGTGAGGTTGGTGTGTGGATTAGCAAGGATGGTGGGGAGAATTGGAAAAAGATAATACAAGAAAAACACATTTTTACAGCTCTTGCCGGTGATCCAAAAGATCCTAACCGAATTTGGGCAGGAGGAGAGGACGGTCTATTTTTGTCCAAAGACATGGGCCAATCATTCCAAAAAATTCAAAACGTTCCTTTGAGCAGTTTAGCGATCGATTCAAACAATTCAAACCATTTAGTGGTTGGAGGAAACTATTTGTATGTCAGCACGGACGGAGGGAAAACCCTAGAAAAAGCAAAGGGTGCTGGGTCTGAGCTCGAAATGTTTGTAAATGATATCATCGTTTCCCCTAGTAATCCAAATGTTATCTATGCTGCAACTGGTTCCTTTCTTAAATATCAATTAGGCTTTTTAAGAAAAGGAGGTCGTGGTGTGTTAATGAGTGTGGATGGGGGAGTAACATGGACTAATATATCCGAAGGCCTCGAAAACAAAGATACGACTGCACTTGTACTATCCCCTGACGAAAAATACTTGTTTGTCGGCACGAATAGAAGCAGTGTTCAACGAATAAAATTGCCTAAAAAACAACGTTAAAATAATAACTTTAAAAGATATCTACTCTTAACTTTGCCCCATTCCGTTTTATGGAATGGGGCATTTTTTATGAGAACTGTTAAGAATGAATTAAAGCAATTTCACTTTCCTTTTCATAAAGATTTGCCTCATTCACATAATCAAATAATAATTCCATAAAACTTCTTGCAACATTTCCAATATACTTATCTTTATGATGTACAATAGCAATTTCCTTACATATTCTAGGGTTTACTATTTTAATCACATTGAGGGTTTCAGCATTATCCGAAGCAAGATGTTTACTTGGAAGAATAGTTGCACCAATACCTGCTTTCACTAAACTCAATATAGATTTGACATCAGTTAATTCTATAATTGGTTTGATAACGAATCCTAAAGAATTAGCGGCAATATCAATTACTTTTCGGCAATTGTGGTTTACAGGACTTAAAACAAGGGGCAGGTCTTTTATCTCTTCAAAATCAACTTTATCCTTTTCAGCCAAAGGATGATTAAATGGGACAGCTAAATAAAATTCTACATTATATAAAGGAATATTTGTTAACTGTTCATTCTCTAAAGGCATTGTCAGTGCTAAATCGACTTCATTTTGAATAACCATATCTTCAATATTATCTGACTGAGTGATCTTCAATTGAACATTAGGGTGCTTTCGATGAAGTTCTAAGAAAACTTTAGATGCAAGTTGACTTAACTCTTCCGACATGACCCCAATAATCAGTTTTCCTCTTTTTAGCTTTTGGAGCTCTCCGATTTGTTCATAGATAAATTGTAAATTGGAGAATATTTTTTCGGATTCTTCTTTTAGAATTTCACCTGCGTCCGTAATGGCAATTTTTTTTCCTAAACGATCAAATAAACGAACCCCTAATCTATCTTCAAGGGCTCTCATTTGACGACTTAAAGCAGGTTGTGAAATTCCTAATTTCTCTGCTGCCCTTGTAAAATGTAATTCCTCACAAATGGCTACAAAGTATTCCAATTCTCTTAATTCCATAATTTCACTACTCTCTATTCTAAATGATATTATTTAATGACTAATTTATTTTTACTTAAAGAAGATGTTATCAAAACATCCCAAAATCTTATTACTTTTAATTAAGAGAATAACCAAATAAAAAACTGCTCATTCCCATATTAAACTAATGAATACAGAAATAACAACTCAGGAGTGCTATTAGAGAACGTAGTAATTATTCCCATCTCTCTTATATTGCGAAACATTGAGATACTATAGAATTTTACTTTTGAAAATCGCATACTTCTTTTCAAATAGTAAACTCTCTACCATTGTCTTAAAAGGGGGTGTTTAAAAACAAAAAGTTATGAGCTATCTATGTAATTACCAAAAACGTAGGTATCTGGCTTAATAATTCTTATTTAATCCTAAAAAATATAAAAGCTTATTGACAAAAAAAATAATAAGTATTAATATTATCTCATATTCAAGATGTTTTAATTCGAAGTAATTTTTGGAGGTGAAATTAATGGAGAAGAAATGCAAAAATCTACCTTTTCTACTATTAATGCAAACATCTAAAGCAATTCATGACCGAATAAAGGACGAAATGGCAAAATACAAGTTAAGCATAACTGAGTTTTCTGTTTTAGAAGTACTATATCAAAAAGAGAAACAAACAATACAACAAATTGGAAATTCAATCTTGGTCTCAAGTGGTTCGATGACTTATGTTATAGATAAGCTAGAACAAAGAGATTTATTATGCAGAATGCCATGTCCAGATGATCGCCGAGTAATACATGTAATATTAACTGATGAAGGAAATGAATTGATGAACGAAATTATGCCGAAATACAATGACTTCATTAGTAATATGTTTGATTCATTAGATTTAGATGAATCTGATACTTTTACTAAGCTTTTGAAAAAAATAAGAAATAAAGTTTATTCTTAAAATTTTTTTTATTTTATCTCGATTTAAAGATATTTATATTTTAGGAGGAGTTAATATGATCAATATAGGTTTATTATTGATTCGATTGGTAGTTGGTATATTGTTTATCGGGCACGGTGCTCAAAAATTATTTGGTTGGTTCGGTGGATACGGATTGAAAGGTACTGGTGGATGGTTTGATTCTATTGGCATGAAACCAGGCGTAACAATCGCGCTAATCGCGGGGCTAGTAGAATTTATTGGCGGAATATTGTTTGCTGTAGGATTTTTAACCCCTCTAGCAGGAATTTTGATTGCTGGGACTATGGCAATGGCAATTATTAAAGTTCATGCACCTAATGGAATATGGGCAACATCAAATGGATATGAATATAACTTAACTTTACTAGTAGTGGCTATTGGTGTAGTTTTAACCGGTCCTGGTAAATATGCTTTAGATACATTTTTATTCTAAAATATCTTTAATTAATAATTCTTGAATTTAAAATAATGTTATTAGTTTTTATTAGTTGACTAGGCACAATAATATTACTAAGTTTCTTAAAACGGCTAATCTTTAATTTAAAAGGAGAGTTGAAAAATGAGTAAGAAAACAATGGGTATTCACCATATCACAGCAATTGTAGGAGATCCTCAGGAAAATGTAGATTTTTATGCAGGAATTTTAGGGTTGCGTATGGTTAAGCAAACCGTCAATTTTGATGATCCAGGTACTTATCACCTTTATTTTGGTAATGAAGGTGGAAAACCAGGAACAATTATTACGTTTTTCCCTTGGGCAAGAGCTCATCAAGGAACCATTGGAGACGGTCAAGTAGGAGTTACTTCATATGTTGTTCCAAAAGGGGCTATGGAATTTTGGAAAAAACGACTAGAAAAATTCAATATCCCTTTTACAATCATGAATCGCTTTGGAGAACAATATTTGCTATTCGATGATCCACATGGTCTTCACTTGGAAATTGTTGAAAGAGAAGAAGGTGATATCAATACATGGACATTCGGTGAAGTAACACCTGAAGTTGCTATCAAAGGTTTTGGTGGTGCAACTTTATATTCAACCCAGCCTAACAAAACATCTGAATTGTTAGAAAATGTAATGGGACTTGAATTAGTTGGTAGAGAAGGTGACTTTGCTCGATATCGTTCTAATGCGGATATTGGAAATATTATCGACGTAAAATTAACTCGTAGTGGACGTGGTCAAATGGGTGTTGGAACAGTACACCACATTGCATGGAGAGCTAGTGATGACCAGGATCAATTGGATTGGCAAAAATACGTTTCATCTCATGGATATGGTGTAACTCCTGTTCAAGACAGAAATTATTTTAATGCCATTTACTTTAGAGAACATGGTGAAATTCTATTCGAAATTGCGACTGATCCTCCAGGATTTGCTCATGATGAATCCCAAGAAACAATGGGTGAAAAATTAATGTTGCCTTCACAGTATGAACCTCATAGAGCAAAAATTGAGCAAATTTTGCTACCAATACAAGTAAGAGAACTTGACTGATTATATGAAGCTGGATTGATTACTTTTCTTTCAATCGATCCAGCTTCATTGTACAAAAGAGGAAATCATAAATTTCTGGAAATAATTATGCAATAATTGATAAAAATGTTTTAAATCGAAATACCAAAAGGAGGGAAATATATAATGAAACATCTATTCAATAAAGGTCATAATCCAACAAAGCCTACATTATTATTACTTCATGGTACTGGAGGTAATGAATTAGACCTATTACCACTTGCAGGAATAATTGACGATGAAGCTTCTGTATTAAGCGTTCGTGGAAATATATTGGAAAATGGGATGCCAAGATTTTTTAAAAGATTAGCTGAAGGGGTTTTTGATGAAGAAGACCTTATTTTCCGAACAAAAGAATTAAATGAATTTCTTGATGATGCAGCAGAAAAGTATGGTTTCGACCGAAATAATATTATTGCATTAGGATACTCAAATGGGGCGAATATTGCTGCAAGTTTATTATTTCACTATCAAAATGCATTAAAAGGTGCTATTCTGCATCATCCTATGGTACCGAGAAAAGGGATTGAACTTCCAGACTTATCAGGTAAAAAAGTATTTATTGCTGTTGGTACAAATGATCCAATTTGTTCTCCTATGGAATCTGCTGAATTAAAATCTTTATTGGAAAAAGCTAATGCAGATGTAGAACTTCATTGGGAGAATAAAGGACACCAATTAACCATGCAAGAAGTCGAGTTCGCGGCAAATTGGTATCAGAAAATTACTTCGAATAAATGAATGTAGAGAATAAAAAATAGACATAATAGGTGGTGTATTAAATGGGTTTCTTATCCAAATTATTTGGAGATTCATCTGATAAGGAGAATGATACAATGACAAATGTAAAATTGGCAGTGATTTATTACAGTATGGGTGGAACTAATTATCAGCTTTCAAAATGGGCCGAAGAAGGAGCGAAAGAAGCTGGGGCTGAAGTAAGAGTATTAAAAGTCCCAGAGCTTGCTCCACAATCAGTAATAGAAGGCAATCCAGCGTGGAAAGCTCATGTTGAGGCTACTAAAGATGTACAAGAAGTAAAGTTAGATGACTTAGAATGGGCTGATGCCATAATTTTTAGTGTACCTACTAGATTTGGTAATATGCCAGCTCAAATGAAACAGTTTTTAGATACAACTGGTGGGCTATGGTTCAACGGAAAACTTGTTAATAAAGTTGTTAGTGCCATGACTTCAGCTCAAAACCCACATGGAGGTCAAGAAGCAACGATTCTATCACTTTATACAACAATGTATCATTGGGGTGCAATTGTCGCTGCTCCTGGATACACTGATCCTGTTACATTTGGAGCAGGCGGTAATCCATATGGAACTAGTGTTACTGTTGGACAAGATGGAAAAATGATTGAGGATGTAGAAGCTGCAGTTAAACATCAGGCAAAACGTACAGTTACGGTAGCTGAATGGGTAAAAAAAGCAAATCAATAATATAGAAGGAAGAGCGGATCATGGTAGTGCAGATATGGTCCCTCTTCTTTAATTATTTTATTATTCAATTGATAACCAAAAGCAATTATAGAAGGCATAAAAAAGGTGATAAAAATGCATATTTTAGTTGTTGGCTTAAACCATAGAACTGCTCCTGTTGAAATTAGGGAAAAACTTACGTTTAATCCTTCTGAATACGCTATTGCAATGAAAGCATTACAACAAAAATCAAGTATCATTGAAAATGTCATATTATCAACTTGTAACCGTACTGAAATATACGCGGTAGTTAATGAATCTAATAAAGGGAAAAATGAGCTGACAGAATTTATAGCAGAATGGTTTAACATTGAAAAAAATGAACTCTTTTCTTATTTGTTCTTTTATGAACAAGATTTAGCGATTGAACATCTATTTAAAGTTACATGTGGTTTAGACTCATTAATCTTAGGTGAAACACAGATTTTAGGACAAGTTCGTACTAGTTTTTTGTTAGCTCAAAGAGAAAATACAACTGGTACAGTATTTAATAATTCATTTAAAAAAGCAGTTACACTTGGAAAAAGAGCCCATACTGAAACTGAAATTGGTTCTAAAGCAGTATCGGTTAGTTATGCTGCGATTGAATTAGCAAAGAAGATTTTTAAGACTCTAAATAATACATCGATATTAATTCTTGGAGCAGGACAAATGGCAGAGTTAGCCTGTAAAAATCTACAAGGAAATGGTGCAAACAGAGTTACAGTTATTAATCGTTCATATGAAAATGCTAGATTACTAGCAAATCGTTATTCAGTTGAAATTAAGCCGATTCATGAACTGCTGAATTCAATGATGGAATCTGACTTAATAATTAGCACAACTTCGGCAAAGGAATATTTGATTACACGAGAGATGGTTATGAAGGTAAGCAAGTTTCGAAAAGTAAAGCCTTTATATTTTATTGACATCTCAGTACCGCGAAATATCGACCCTAATATATGTGAATTCGCAAACACTTTTTTATATAACATTGATGAACTCCAAGATATTGTAAATTCTAATATAATGGAACGAAAAAAAGCCTCCCAAAAAATTATGAATATGATTGAAGGAGAACTTGATGAGTACAAGAAATGGGTCAATTTATTAGATATTGTTCCTATAATTACAGCACTGAAAAAAAAGGCATCGTCGATTCAACTGGAAACTCAAGAAAGCATTAAAAATAAACTTCCAAATTTATCGGAGCATGACTTGAAAGTAATAAATAAACATTTGAGTAGTATAATAAATCAATTCTTAAAAGATCCTATTAGGGTTTTGAAAGATTTGGCTAATTCTAAGGACTCTAATATGGATATCGATTTATTCAAAAAACTTTTTAATATTGAAAATGTGGGTACAGAAAATCAGAAATCACTATTAGAATTTTAAATAATAGAATTATAGCTTACAAGTTTGAATGAATAAATAAGGATGACAATGTACAAACGTATATAAAAAAACAGATACTTTGATTATTTTATTGTAAAAACATGTTTAATTTAAATGTATTAGTAATAATTACACGGACAAAATAATCATTAGGAAATTTTTGCATAATAATATATTGTTTTTTTAAAGGAGAAAAACGATGTCAAATGTAAATCTTGCAATTATCTGTTATAGTTCGACAGGAACAAATTATCAGTTATCACAATGGGCTTCTGACGGGGCAAAAGAAGCTGGTGCAGAGGTCAAGATCTTAAAAGTTCAAGAATTAGCTCCTCAATCAGTAATTGATTCTAATCCTGCATGGAAGCACTTTTCCGAAGAAGTTGCAGTATGTATTCCAACGGTTTCTCTAACTGATTTAGAATGGGCTGATGCAATTATTTTCAGTGTCCCAACTAGATTCGGAAACATGCCATCTCAAATGAAGCAGTTCTTAGATACAACAGGCGGATTATGGTTTAACGGAAAATTAATGAATAAAGTTGTAAGTGCAATGACTTCTGCTCAAAACCCTCACGGTGGTCAAGAAGCAACCATATTATCGCTATATACGACAATGCATCATTGGGGAGCTATTGTTGTACCTCCTGGCTATACTGATCCAGTTATATTTGGAGCAGGTGGAAACCCATATGGAACAAGTGTAACTGTTGATCAGAGTGGTAAAATGGTTGAAGACTTTTCTGCTGTTCAAGCAGCCGTAAAACATCAGGCAAAACGTACCGTTACTGTGGCAGAATGGGTTAAAAAAGCAAATGAATAAATGGAAAAGAGCTAATCGATAGGTGTTGATTAGCTCTTTTATTTACCTGTAAAAAATTATAAGGAATTTTTACGATGGCAATGTCTTTAAATTTTTTAGTCAATTTCATATTGTTGTATGTAACAAGTTTTGGTAAAAGATTTAGTTACTATTGAAAACTACTCAATAACTTTAACTTTCAACTTTACATCAACATTACCTTTTAAAGCTTTTGAATAAGGACAAAAACCATGCGCTTCTTTCACAAGCTCTACTGCAACATCTTGTGGAACACCTTTAATTTCTGCATTTAACGTAACTGCTAGGGAAAAAGGGCTTTCTGTATCATCTTTTAATAAACTAACTTCCGCTGTAATTGATGACTCAATTTTCTGCTTATTTTTCTTAGCAATAAAGTTTAATGCACCATCAAAACATGCAAATATCCAGCTGCAAATAATTGTTCGGGTTTAGATCCAACTTTGTTAGTATTAGCAGATGGCGTTGTTAAATTTAAATCTATTAAACCATCATCTGATTTAACATATCCTTCACGACCACCAGAGGTAGTAGCTTTCGAAGTAAATAATACGACCATTCATAATCACCTCATCTTATATAAATACTTTTTCATATCGATAGTATTGATATTTCATACATTAACTATTCTCAAAATAACACTCTAAAAAGCAAATCATAAATGGGTGAATAAAATAAAAAATGGTAGGTCTTTGGCTCAAATTTAGCCTGAAAAGGTGTTTAGCGGAAATGTAACAATTAAAGAATTGGAAACAAAAACAACAGAGATAGAATAATGAGTTTACAATATTTCATCAAAATGATAACAATCAATTTTAAAAAGATTCCTGTAAAACCGACAGGGATCTTTTTGCTTTTGAAGTGATTTAGTGTGTATTTACTTTTACTATAGCTCATAAACACCTCATGTGTTGCCACAAACACTCTAGTCATATGGAATGTGTTGCGGAACTAGTTTTAAAGACCAAATAATATAAAGAAGGCAACGTTCATTATAGCTATATGGATAGGTTTTCAAAACGTGACAATTTATCTATTTTTTATTAAATAGCTAACTAATCAAGTTACTATACCATTGTACGAATTAAAATGATATGTCATCAAAGAAACTTAAATACACAGACTTCTTTTGATTTTCTTCCTATAATCTTGCCTCATTCTTCTTTATCGATAACTGAAATGAATCATTATGATAACGAGAATGTCATTTCCAAAAAAAAAAAAACACCATATAATAACCTTAACATTTTGAATAGTCTAAATTTTACCGTTTTAAATTAATGGTTTAATTCCACTATCCTAAAATGCAATTTATGTTAGAGGTGATGCATAAGAAAACATTAGATGATCTGAAAAATAGAAACAAACAGCAGCAAAATATGGAGGTTAACAAATGAGAACAAAAATGACAAAACGTATTACATCTTTAACACTCGTACTCACCCTATTTATGTCTCTATTCAGTAGTTTGGTTTTTGCCTCAACTGAAAAGGCAGCCGGAGCAACTAATAGCCCACCAACGAAGGAGATTGTAAAACTCATTCCAAGTGAATCAACAGTCTCGCTCTCTCTTTCTCAAGGTCACCACGATTTAAAGATTGAAGCAGAGTATAAGGATGGTAGTAAAGCAGATGTTACAGCGGAAGGAAAATGGACATCACTAGATGAAAAAGTTGTAACTGTTGAAACTGGAAGACTAACAGCAGTAAATGTTGGGTCTACAAATGTACAATTCAGTCTTGGTAATGCAGTTTTAAACGTAGAAGTAAATGTTACGAAAAGTGCAAAAGTTTTAAGTCAATTGTCAAATCCTTCAGAAAGTAAAAAAATTGTATCGCTTGTTTTAGAGGCAAATCAAGTTACATACATAAATGAAGGGGAAAAGCGTCCTATCAGTTTGAAAGCGCTTTACAGTGATGGTTCGATGAAAGACGTAACTAAATCAGCTAGATGGGAGTCACAATATCCATCAATTGCAAAGGTTGAAAAAGGTGTATTAAAAGGGATATCACCGGGTGATGTTTCAATGAAAGTAACTTATGCAAATTTTCCACAAATAAATTTCTTTGCTTCGATAAGAGATATTCCTGAAAATGTAACGGCGCTGTACATGTCGGCTGACATGTTGAGGTTAGAAACCTCTGATAGGCCGGTTCAAGTAAATGCCGTTTCAAAGAACCCCATGGTGGGGAATAAAGAGGTTACTTCTTTAGGAAGTTGGACAACGACAAATCAAAATGTAGCTACGGTAAGTAAGGATGGTCAAATAACCCCAGTTGGGATCGGCCAAGCATATATTCATTTTAAATATGATAAGTTGGTTGGGGCTGTACAGGTTAATGTTGTTAAGCCTACAAAGCTTATAACTGATGAACCTACAGTTGAACTACTGCCAGGACAAAATTGGCCTGTAAATTTAACCGAAGTATTCACAAATGGAATATCAGAAGGTGGTATGACTTTAGTTGAAAATGTAAATCCTTATGATGTCAAATGGACAGTCGAAGATAACAGCATTGCAACGGTTACTGATTCAGGATCTATCATTGGACGTAAGACAGGTAAAACATTTGTGACAGCTTCCTATCGTTCAGATGTTCTTCCTCCAGTTAAAATTGAGGTTACTGTCACCAATAAGCTTACAACTCCTAGAGTTATTGGATTGATAGCTTCTCAACCAAACCTCTCTTTAGGATTAGGTGAAGAAACGCCTATTAAAATAAATGCGATTTATAGTGATGGGAGAACTGAAGATGTAACAGGTTCCGTTGAATTGTACTCCGACAATTTACACGTAGCTTCAGTTTCCCGAAAATATGGTGGTGAATCAAAAGTTATTGGTCAATTAAGTGGCACAACTGTCTTGCATGCTTTCTATAATAATTTTCGATACAGTGTAGATATCCCAGTGGCAGTCACGGATAAAGATGGTCAGAAGCAGGCTCCAAACCCTGAATCAATTTCTGTTACACCAGATATAAAAAATATGGTAGTAAATCAACAGCAGCAATTAGAGGTAAAAACGACCTATTCAGACAGATCAAATTCGACTTCTTATGCGGTATATAAATCATCTAATCCTGATGTTGTTAAAGTAAATAAAGATGGTCTGCTTACTGCTGTAGGCACTGGTACAACAAGCATTACCGTAGATAGCTCTGGATACTCAAAGCAGGTTTCAATTGTCGTTTCAAATGAACCTTCTAAAGATTTTGCAAATAAAATTGTTAATCTAATTCCTAGTGAAAATGCCATCTCCTTTAATTTATCTGAGCACAAGCATTCGTTATCTGTAAAAGCAAAATATAAAGATGGTTCAACATCTGACGTTACATCAGACACAAGATTCACATCATTAAACCCAGAAATAGTTACAGTTAAGAATGGTGTTCTTACAGCAATAGCAGCAGGAACAACACAAATACTTATCGATTCCGGCACAAGCACAAAAATCTTGAATGTTTCAATTCTTTCTGGGAATGATGCATCAATTAAACAATTAAAAATTAAGTCCTTACTTATTTCTTCATTGGATGTTGTTGTTCAAAAAGATAAGCTTTATCCAGTACATGTTTTTGCTCAATACAATGATGGAACTCAAAAGGAGATATCCAATTCAATCCATTGGACAACAAAGAATCCTACAGTTGTAAGTGTTAAAGACGGGAAATTTATTGGAAGGAAAACTGGAAAAACGACGGTTAGTGCAACAATTGCAGGTTTTTCTTCTATTAAAATTCCAGTAAAAGTACAAAATCAAGCTGGACCAGTAAATTTAGTAGGAATTGTTAGCGCGGGGATGATATTACAGCCTGAAGCAGGAAAAATAGTAACAGCGTTAACGAATACTAGCAATGGGATGATATTACACCCTGAAAAAGGAACTGTTGATGTGAACGCGTTTGCTGAATATACAGATCATAATATCGTTCAGGTTGATACAGAAGGGAAATGGGAATCTTCCGACAAAAGTGTAGCAACTGTTGACAAGAACGGAGTCATTACATGGGTCGGCCCTGGTGAAGCATACATCTGGTTCAATTATTATGGTTTGAGAGATGCTGTTTGGGTAAGAAACACTAAGCCTGTAGATTTATATTGGGCTGAAAACAATAAATGGACAACTAGCAAAGTAATGTTAGAACCTAATAAGTCCACTGACATCTCAATTAATGGATTCTTTGGTCATCATGGCAGAGATGGAAATTGTGATTGTTATAATCTTAATAGCAAAGCAAAATTGACGGTGGCAAACAAATCAGTTGCAACGATTTCTGCTGATGGACATCTCATCGCTCACTCTGTTGGAAAAACGACAATAACTGCTATTGTTTTTGGAATGTCAAAGACAATTGATGTTGAAGTTGTAGCAAAGTATCCTACATTTACTAGGGGGATAAGTTCATCACCTGGTTATATTGTAAATTCAGCTGGTTCAACAAATGAGTTAGTCATTAATGCTATGTCAAGCGATGGAACGATAAAAGACGTTACAGCTGATGTCAAATGGTTTAGTTCCAATCCGGAAGTAGCGGAAGTGACCGCTGATCATAAAATCCTAACGAAGGCTGAAGGAGCCGCTGTTATCATTGCGGAATATGATGGATTTAAAATAATTATACCTGTAATTGTAATATCATAAAGATTACTTTGTATAATTGATATTTTGATAATCGTGTCAGATACAGAATAGTTATTTTTTTTAGGTCTCCCCCGTAAGTTAGTTTCAATCTAACATTACGGGGGATTTTTATCTTGAATAAAAGCAATAAGAATTAAAAATCCCTCTATTTTTAAAGAAATCATTGTCTATCAAAAGCAAAAACATATTGGGAAAACAGCAATAGGATTTATTGATTTATTATTTGAGAAATTCAAAATGAATTGTTCTAATAGTGGTGAACTAAACTCAGGAAACTATTTTTAGATAATAAATAAAGAAATATTTACTGTACTATTATTAACCCGAATTATAGATAGATTAAAAAATGCTTATTATTTATTCTTTATTAATTAAGAACGAATGAGAAATTTCTTAATTGCGTTCTTTCTCAAAATGTTATAAATATATTCATGAGGGGGGGAATAATTGCAGCTATTTAGAATATAGAAAAATACCTTTGAGTTTTTTTAATTTAGAACGAATATTCTCAAATAGCCACAGTAATTGAGATGATTTGGTCCAACTTTTAATACACCATTCCTGGATCAAAGTTTTTTATTAAATGATAGATTTGATACAAAAAGTTTATAATTTTGAAACATTTATTTGCTATGATTTTTTCGAAGACAGTATTGACATTTTCATCATATTGAATTTAGAGGTGAAATTATGAAAAACAATATTAAAAAATTATCAATGATTGCGATTAGTAGTTTCATATTATTAACTGGTTGTATAGAAGCCAAGGCTCAAAAAAATGTAAGTGTTTCAAAAACTGACCCAATCCTTGTTGAATTAAATAAACTAACTCTTAAAGAAAAAATTGGTCAAATGATTATCGCTGGTTTTGATGGAACAACAGCAAGTAATGCAGATACGCTTTTAAAAAATTATAAATTAGGTGGCGTAATACTCTTTGGAACAAATATAAAAAGTCCAAGTCAACTAGTAAATTTAACAAATGACATAAAAACATACAATAAAAATAACAAGGTACCTTTGTTTATCTCTGTCGATCAAGAAGGCGGTAGAGTAAATCGAATGCCCTCAGCGGTTTTAAATACACCTTCTGCCAGAACAATTGGAAATAAAAATAATATGCAATACGCATATAATATAGGTAACATGATTTCAAAAGAGCTATCATCCTTTGGATTCAATACTGATTTTTCACCAGTATTAGATATACAAAGTAATCCTAAAAATACAGTAATTGGAGATCGTTCTTTTGGTACAAATTCAAGTGTCGTTTCAAAAATTGGTGAAGGAATAATGGATGGAATTCATAAAGGAAACACAATTCCTGTTATTAAACATTTCCCTGGGCATGGAGATACTTCAGTAGATTCGCATTTAGAACTTCCTATAGTGAATAAAGACTTATCAAGTTTAAAAAAATTTGAGTTAGTTCCATTCGATCATGCCATCAAAAATCATGCGGATATGATGATGGTAGCTCATATATTAGTAAAGAAAGTAGACTCTAAGTATCCTGCTTCTATGTCAAAAGCTGTAATAACTGATCTTTTACGAAAACAATATGGGTATAATGGAGTTGTCATAACTGATGATATGTCAATGGGAGCCATCGCTAAACACTTTAACTTAAGTAATGCAGCAGTAACCTCTATTAATGCCGGAAGTAATATTATTTTGATAGGACATGGAAATGAAAATGTTAAAACCATTTATAATAGCATATATACAGCAGTTAAAAATCACAAAATATCAGAAGACACAATAAATAAAAGTGTCTATAAGATTTTATCATTAAAACAGAAATATAAACTTAACAATAATAAAGTTCAGCCTGTAAATGTTACAAATTTAAATAAGCAAATTAAGAAAGCAATTACTTTTAGCAATGAAACTAGTAATACACAGTACTCACTTTTAAAAAATATCTCAACAAAGGCTAATGAAGGAAAATTAATCAATGCAGAATTTAATGTAATGAATTCGACTATTGACTCTATAAGGGAAAAATGGGGTAAAGAAGACAGCAGTGTATATGTGGCCGCTGCTAAAGGAACATATAACACATACACAAAGAGAAATGTAGTAGTTGGGTATCAAAAAAGCCATTTAATATTTGAATTACGCTCTTTTAATCCTCAATTAAAATCTTTAACTATTAATAACATAAAAAATTACTTTGGTTCACCTAGTTCAGAAGTTACGACCTCAAATAACGAAAAAATAATAACTTATTCAATTGGATTAAAGAAACTTAAATTTGTTTTTCCTTTAAAGAATAAAAATTTGATTTTAGACCATTATTCAATTTATAATCCTGAAAATGTTAAAAACTAATTAAAACGATAATTTTCAAAAAAATAATAATTGTAAAGAGCTAATCTGTATGTATACGATTAGTTCTTTTTTTCTGTTAATTAAGGCATAATTACAATTATTTCAACTTAGGATTTTTATTTAGAATCTCAATATTTTGATTTCTTTCTCCGCCATCAGAAAGGTCTTCTGAAAATTCATGGTCTGCTTTCTTACCTAACAAAAGTTCAGATGAACGGATTGTGCTAGATGGCAAATTATTATTCGTTGCAGCTTGTTCATTCCACTTACCCATTAATATCACCTCGCTAGATTTAGTATTGGAATTTGTCCTTGTAATTATTTAAAATCATAGGTAATTGGTAAAATTAGAGTTAGTATTTAAAAATAGCATCTTAATGTATACTCAATCTTTATTTGTAAATATGCTATAATCTTTCAAAAGGAGGTACAAACGTGGCCAGACATAAAGAATATGATGAAAAAGAAGTATTACAAAAAGCAATGGAGCTATTTAGGTATCAAGGTTATGAAAAAACCTCTTTGCAAGACCTTGTTTCTCATATGGGGATTCATAGAAGAAGTTTATATGATACATTTGGTGACAAACATACTTTGTTTATTAAAGCATTAGAACTTTACGATAACAATATGAAGAAAAAAATGAATTTACAAGTTAAGCAATCATTATCTGTGAAAGATGCTATTAGAAGTATTTTAGAATCGATAATTGATCAAGAAAATGAAAAATCAATCGGATGTTTGACAGTGAATACTGCCATTGAGTTGGCTTTACATGATCAAGAAGTGGCAGAAAAAATCGAACAAAATTTTGCTAAGACAGAAGAAATTATTCATGAATTACTTATGCGTGGTCAAAAAACAGGTGAAATTTCGAACCACCATGACGTAGAAAAATTATCACAGTTTATTCATAATTCTTTTGTAGGTTTACGAGTATTAACAAAAACAACTAACGATAAGAATAAGCTAAAAAATATTGTTGATATGACATTGTCTATTTTAGATTGATGATTTATTTTTATAGTGAATGAAAAGAGTTAACTAACATCAGTTAATTCTTTTTTTGTATAAAATTTTGCAATGAACATTTGAGAATGAATGGTAAAAAAATATTTATCTTTCGTCCTCAATATGTTATAAATAAATACATCGGAGGGAGTTGTATTGAAGGTTTGTATATTTGAGAATGAACATTCTCGAAAGTAATAAGGTTATAAAAGTTAAGAATTAAAATTAAGGCTTAGAAAGGAAAATGAATTTGAAAAGAATGTTATTAATTATATTATTGATGTCTTGTGGAGCAACTTTTGTTACTCCTTTGTTTCCTGTGTATAGCGAATATTATCAATTAAGTAGTTTGCAACTTACAATTTTATTTGCAATCTATGCTGTTTTTCTTTTGCCAACTTTACTTATTGTAGGAGCAAAAGGTAACGGATGGGGGTTAAAAAGAGTAGTCCGTGTTAGTATCTTGATTTCCATTGCTTCTACCTTATTCTTTCTTGGTAATACTCGAGTGTGGATGCTATTTGCAGGTAGAATTTTAGAAGGAATTG
Source organism: Gottfriedia sp. NPDC057948 (assembly GCF_042887255.1). Classification (NCBI taxonomy): domain Bacteria; kingdom Bacillati; phylum Bacillota; class Bacilli; order Caryophanales; family Bacillaceae; genus Gottfriedia; species Gottfriedia sp. NPDC057948. The sequence continues at coordinate 169,098 of NZ_JBHVPN010000008.1, read as the reverse complement.
CATACGGTGCTTTTACAGGTACTGCAGTTGCTTTATTATTGAGACAAACATCTCCCCAAAAAACGAGTATCGCACTCAAACTATCAGGAGTTACAGTACTTGTTGGTTTTGGGGTTGGACCATTAATTGCTGCTTTCATGTTGCAGTATATCCCTGTTCAACCTCTTAGATTACCATTGTGGATACTGCTCTTTATATTAATTATTTCGATCGTCTTACTTCAAACGATCTCAAAAGATAATGTAACACCTGAGCAAAAGCGTTCAAATAACAAAATATCACTAGGTGTTCCGAAAAAAATCCGCTCACAATTCTGGTCTATGTCAGCACTTCCTATTTTCACAGTTTTCACCTTACAAGGAATTGCTTTATCTCTAATTCCTACATTTGTCAAAAATGTAATCCAAACGTCTAATTACTTTATTTCGGGTTTGATAATTTTCGTACTTTTAAGCGGTTCAGCTGCAGCCCAGTTCATACCTAGACCGACTCAACCTATTACTCGTATGCAATTAGGAATATTTTTTCTAGTTATTGCTACGTGGCTCATTGTTATCTCAGGTTTAACATCAAGTTTACCATTGTTATGGATAGGTGTATTCATACAAGCTCTTGGTGGCGGATGGACTTTTCAGAATGCGTTATTTTTTGCAGGAAAATTGCCAGAACCTGAAGCTAGACCTCGTGTAATTTCAGCTTTTTATTTTGTTGCTTATATCGGATTTATCGTTCCTGTTATAGGAGTGGGAGTACTGTCAAAATTTTTCAATTTAAACGTAGCACTTGAATTTTTAAATTTGTTTGCAACGATTATTGTTATTTATATTTTGTTGTATTCAATTAAATTTAAACGTGACATTTCTAAGCCTATAGTTCAAAATCATGGAGCTTAAATATTTAATTGCAATGAATTAACAATTATAATGGAGAATTACCTTAACACTAACTCATTTTTTGAGTATTTAAGAATGATTATTCTCAAATGGATAAAACAATTAATTATTAAGTAAAAAAATAAAATATGAGGTGAATACGAATATGGAAATTTCAAAACAAACAGCGCTAATTACAGGAGCTAATCGTGGACTCGGTCGTCATTTAGCACAAGAACTACTTGCTAGAGGAGCCAAGGTTTATGCAGGGGTTAGAAACCTGGAAATGATTGATCTTCCTGGAGTTATTCCATTACAGCTTAATATTACAGATGAAAAGTCAATTGCTGCAGCAGCGGAAATTGCGAAAGATGTAACTTTATTAATCAATAATGCTGGATCCAATACAGAAGCCGCGCTGCTTGACGGTGAAATGGAAAAAATTCGTTTAGAGATGGACACACATTTTTTTGGCAACCTCTCAATGATTCGCACATTTGCCCCGATACTTGAAAAAAATGGGGGAGGGACAATCCTTAATATTCTATCAGTTCTCTCATGGCTGAGCATGAACGGAGGAGGAGCATATCAAGCAGCAAAATCAGCGGAATGGAGTTTGACGAATACGTTTCGCTTAGTCTTGGCACCTAAAAATATTCTTGTTTCTGGCTTACATGTTGCATATATGGACACGGACATGACAGCTAAAATTAAGGCATCGAAAGCTAACCCTGCGGACATTGCTAAGATTGCGATCGACGGTATAGAAGCCGAAAGTTATGAAATTGTAGCAGACAATTTGAGCCGAATGGTACAGCAAAATTTATCTGGCGGTGTAAAAGCGATATACCCACAATTGTTTTAAGAATAAGTAATCACTTGCAAGACTTAGTACTAGAATAAATAGGCTTAAATTAACTGCAAATATGGATTTATAGATAGGAGAATCTCCTCTATGATGTCGCGAACAATAGAAAAGTTGCTCGCACCATGGAGAATTTTTAGGGTTAAAAAAAACATCAAATTAAAATATATTATCAATCGTTCGCTGTCAATTTTTGTCACCAAAGCGAATGATCAGATCTGAATAATTAAAAAGGGAGAAATGATAACAATGAGTAAAGTATGGTTTATTACAGGAACTTCGACAGGATTCGGAAGACAATTTGTGCAGCAGTTGCTTCAAGCAGGAGAAAAAGTGGTCGCTACAGCGCGCAAACTTGAAGCTATACAGGATTTTAAAGAACTGGCACCGGATCGTGTTCACCTGGCTGCTTTGGACGTGACAAACAAGGAGCAAATACAATCCGCTGTTCAAGAAGCCGTTGACGTTTTCGGGAAAATCGATATTGTCGTTAATAATGCCGGATACGGACTCTTCGGTATGCTGGAGGAGTATACGGATGAACAAATCCGCACGCAGTTCGACGTCAATGTGTTTGGTGTACTAAATGTCATCCAAGCGACACTACCTATCTTTAAACGTCAAGGATCGGGACATTACGTAAATTTTTCATCCTTTTTCGGAACTTGGTCAATGCCTCCGTATAGCCTGTACTCTGCATCCAAGTTTGCAGTTGAAGGCTTCTCTGAAGCGTTCGCACAAGAGTTCGCACCCTTTGGAATCAAGACGACTATTGTAGAGCCTTCCGTATACGCAACAGAGTTTTTTGGAGAAGGGATGCAGCATACCGATAAGAAACAAGAATATGCTCCGCTATATGAAGCATACGAGAAAGGAATGTCGAACCTCAAGGTCGGCGACCCGGCAAAAGCAGTGCAACTGATCATTTCCGTTATTAATAGCGGTAATTCACCACTTCGCTTACCGGTTGGTTCTCAAGCTGCATACACGATACGCGAAGCTTATAGTAAGCGTCTTGAAGAGGTCAATACATGGTTTGAGCGTGCGGCTGAAGCGGACTGAATGAATAACAGGCTGAAACATAAACCTAGGTCTTAGACTTTTTTTAGAGACTTTAACCGAAGCAGTTTCTTTATTAATGGAACAGTCTAAAAACACTTATTAATATTTATTCGACTAATCCACGAATTAGTCGAATAAAGTAAAGGAGCTGATGATTATTCAGCTCCTTTTTAGCAATCAACCACCTGAGAAAGGTGGTTTTTATATTAGATCTAAATAGAAGCAGTAAGAATTCAAATCAAATTTTATAGTTGAAATAATCACATAACTTATAAGAAATAGCCGTTTTAGTTTTTATAATATTCTATCCATCTTTATTGAAAGAGTATTATAAGGATAGTTTTCAAAATGTGACAAATTATCTATTTTTTATTAAATAGCTAACTTTTCAAGTTACTATAACATTGTACAAATTAAATTGTTTTGTTATCAAAAATCCTTAAAAACACAGATTTATATTGATTTTCCTCCTATAATCTTGCCTCATTTTTCTTTATTGATAACTGAAATGAATCATTATGATAACAAGAATGTCATTTACTCAAAAAAAATATCACCATATAATAACCTTAACATTTTGAATAGTCTAAATTTTAACGTTTTTATTAATGTTTTAATTCCACTATCCTAAAATGCAAATTATGATAGAGGTGATGCTTAAGAAAACATTAGATTATCTGAAAGATAGAAACAAACAGCACCAAATACTAAGTTCTCGCTCTCCCATTCTTAAATATCACTACAATTTCAAGGGTGAAACACTGGATAAGACTAGCTCCAAAGCTGATGTTACAGCAGAAGGAAAAATGGACTTCACTAGAAGAGAAAGTTGTAACAGTTGCTGTGAGTGTTTACTGCAGTGTAAGCAGGGTCTACACATGTACAATTCAATCTTGGAACTGCTGTTTTAAACGTTAAATAAATATTACTAAAGCCGCACTTGTTTTAGGTCAAATATCAAGATAAGTTAAGTAGGAGGAAAGTGAATGATGAGGAAGAAAAAAGGTTTTCCTTACAAAGTAATTACTACAGCAACTTTAGCAGCAATATTGTTAACGTCAACGGGTTTTGCAAAAGAAACAAAAAGTAACACTGTTCCAGCTCCAAGTATTGAGGACATTGTAAAAAAAGGTCAGAAAATTTTCTTAGATGAAGAGAAGCATTTAAATGAAGATCAAGTAAATGAGCTAGGTTATAAAGATTTAAGTAAAAATGGTATTGTTAAAGCTTATAATCCAAATGAACAAGTACGAGTAATAGTTGAGGTAGATCAACCAGAAACTACTGATATTTCTCTAAATGAAAAAAAGAAGCAACAAAAGCAAAAACAAGATGACGTTATAGCAAAAATTTCAAAGCAAAGATCTGTTTCCAAGGTAAAAAATCGTTTCTTTGAAGGCTTTAATGGGTTTAGTGTTGAAACAGAATTTCGTAATGTTAAAGAAATACAAAACACACCTGGGGTTGCAAATGTACATATTGCAAGGACTTTTGAACCGTCAATGGGAGCAAGCAAAGAATTGGTACAAGCTCAAAATGTATGGCAGCAATATGGTTATAAAGGTGAAGGGTTACTAGTTGCGGTTATAGATTCCGGAATTGATTATACTCATAAAGATATAACACTCACTGAAAAAGGTAAAAAAAAGGAAAAATGGACAGAATCAAATATCCAAAATAAGTTCGCTGAAACTGAAGTAAATGAGAAATGGTACAGCGACAAAGTACCTACTGGTTATGATTGGGCGGATGATGATACTGATATAATACCTCATGGTCAATATGGAAGCCCTCACGGTACACATGTAGCAGGTACAGTAGGAGCAAATGGTGACGAATCAAATGATGGCGTACAAGGTATTGCGCCGGGAGTACAACTTTTAGCTGAAAAAGTGTTTTCTGATAATGGCGAAGGAGCTTATGAGGATGACATTATCGCTGGTATTGAGCACGCAGTAACAATGGGAGCAGATGTTATTAACATGAGTTTAGGAACTGATGCTGGATTTGTTGGTGAGGACAACGATCCGATTCAGAAGGCAATTCACGTAGCAACAGAGCATGGCACACTTGTAGTAGTTGCTGGGGGGAACTCTGCTTACAGTACAAAAAATGAACTACTGCAATCTTCTTTACAACCTTATGCTGAAAACCCAGATATTGGTACAGTGAGTGAACCAGGTGTAAGTCCATATGCAATTTCAGTTGCTTCATATGAAAATTCGAAAATACATATGAACACCCTTGCAGAAGAAAATGGAATTCAGCTTCCATATCAAGATCAAACCCAGTTTAACTTTAAGTTTTCTAAAGTTTTATCTCCATTTGAAAGTTACGAGATGATTTATGTAGGTGAAGGTAGAACTGAAGATTTTAAAAATAAAGAAGTTACAAATAAAATTGTAATTGCAAAACCAGACCAAATATATGGCTCATACAGTCATATTCAATACGAAGCAAGTAGAAAGGGTGCTAAAGCAGTTATTTTAGTACCATCGAATACAGATGTTGACTATCCATTTGTCAACTTTAGTCCATATTATACACCAGCGGCAACAACAGGCAAAGCAATCGGTAATACGTTAATTTCTAAGTTAACAAGCGGTTATATCGTTAAAATGAAATTATCAAAAGGAATTTATATTGATAATCCAAGTAAAGATACAATGTCATATTTCTCATCTTACGGAACTCCACATACATTAGACTTTAAACCTGAGTTATCAGCACCAGGCGGAAATATTTATTCAACTGTTCCAGGCAATGAGTATGAGGTTATGAGTGGAACATCAATGGCAACTCCACATGTAGCAGGTGGATCTGCACTTTTATTACAATCCTTATATGAAAAAGGATTAGCTCATTCAAAGAATACAGCTTTAAAAGCTAAAATTGCTTTAATGAACACGTCTAAAATTGTACAAGATCCACGGACAAATTCTGAAATTCCTTACTCACCACGAATTCAGGGATCTGGTTTGATGCAAATACAAAATGCAATTAAAACACCTGTACTCGTGACAAGAGAAAAAACTCCTCTAGAACAAGCAGGATCAGTTGCATTAAAAGAGATTAATAGTAATAATGTCCAATTTAAATTGAATTTAGATGCACTTCAAAACAATAAAGATAAAGAAAAAGAAGAATTCGAATACAAAGTTTATGTAGATGTCCTTACAGACGGCAAAGAAACGAAAGAATTTGACTTAGACAATGATGGTACATTGGATTCTAAAGAGTATTTAACATTAAAAAGTGAGCGAATACAAGGGGCTATAGCTTCTGTGAATGGAGAAAAAGTATCTAACTCACAAGGAAAAATATTAAAGATTAAGACAGGACAAAACAAGAATCTCGATATTCAAATTGAATTACCTACTAAATTAAAGAAAGGGATCTTTGTTGAGGGATATGTACGACTAATTCCCACAGGTCAAAATGCAGATTTAGCTGTTCCAATTTCTGTACCATATATGGGCTACTACGGAAAATGGGATCAACCACATAATATTGACCCTGTGGCATGGGATAAAGATGCTTTCTTGGGTTATACAGCTCTTTGGAATGATGAACCAGGTTCAGAAGGTACATTCCCACTTGGTTATGATCCGAAAACAGGAACATTTAACAAACGTCGAATGGTTATTTCTCCGAATGCAACCTTTAAAAATGTTTTCTCAACTTTTACGACACTAAGAAACTTACAAAAGACTGAAATGTATATTGAGAATGAAAATGGTGAAATGATTCAATATCTTGGTGACTTTAGTGAATATACTGGAAAGCCATGGAAATTCCGTAAAAATATTATGTCTTATAGAAACTATTTAAATGGTGGTTATTTGTGGGATGTAAAAGACCAAAATCACCAAGTAGTCCAAGATGGTAATTATAACTATGTAATAAAAACAACACTAGATTATAAGAATGCTAAACCACAAGTTGTAAAATTGCCTATTCAAGTAGATTCTGTTGCTCCAGTCGTTTCGGATATTAAAATACAACCGAAAGATGGACAATATGAAATCTCTTTCAAAGCAGTAGACAATGAAAATGGTAGTGGATTTAAAGGGGCAATTATTTGGTGTAACGGTCAATATATGCCATTACAGATTGGACAGACCTCAGTCCTTGTGGAAGCAGAACCAAAAAGCGTAGTCGTGTTGGGCTATGATTATGCTTATAATCATGGATACTCAGTATGGGGAGACCCTTCATATATTAATGAGGAAATGCTAGTCAACTACTTTAGTGTATGGCCAAATGAAAATATTTCTGCAAGTACACCTGCAGGAATCAATGCATTTGCTAATAACAATGTAAATTGGACAATCAATATAAAAGACATAAATGGAAAAGTAATTGATTCTTTTGTAGTTGAAAATGAAAACGAAATCCATTTAAATTGGACCCCTGAGTCAGATGTTCCAAATGGTACGTATTTTGTATCAGCAGAAGTTGTAAATAAACAAGGCTTTAAAGTAACGACAACCCCACAAACTGTTACTGTAGTACAATAAAAAAATGAAAAAATGCCAGTCTCTTATTCTACGAGCTGGCATTTTTCCAATAACTTTAAATTGATATTAAAAGTATTTCAAACAAAAGTTAACGATTTTTGGTTTCCATGATACTTAATTGGTTTGTCATCAAAGAAACTTAAAAACACGGACTTATATTGCTTTTCCTCCTATGCTCTTGCCTCATTTTTCTTTATTAATAACTGAAATGAATCATTATGATAACGAGAATGTCATTTACTAAAAAAATAAAACACCATATAATAATCTTAACATTTTGAATAGTTTAAATTTTCCTGTTTTTTAATAGTTTAATTCCACTATCCTAAATGCAATTTATGTTAGAGGTGATGTATAAGAAAACATTAGATTATGCTGAAAAATAGAAACAAACAGCAACAAAGACTAAGTTATGGAATTAATTTGTTATTATCCGGATTTAAAACTATTGGAGAATTTTATGATTTATACTACCTTTTTATTTGTTGCAATTGTAATTAATGCTTTAGCCATTTTTTGTTTTTTTATTTTAGACAAACAAAATAATAATAAACAAATTAACAAAAATAAACAAATAGAGTACAAATAATTGAAATACAAAATAAAGTGGGGTTGTAAATTTTTAGGGGTGGAGGATCAATTGGAAATGCCGGATTTATAGATTTAGGAGACCCCCTAAAGTAGACTACCTATCCTAAATATCGGTTAAGTTTTTTTGAGTGAATACTATAAGGAGATAATATCAGAAAAACGAATCGTAATTCTTTTCTATTCAATTAACGTATAATGGAATAAATTTGAATAGTTAATTTGGTTAAATGGAGGAGTTAAATTTGAACATTTCTATCATCTGTTTTGATAATTTTACAGATATTGATGTATTTTTACCTTGGGATTTGTTAAATCGTGTACGTTTAGTTGGTGGTATTAGTGATTGGGATGTCCAACTTCTAGGAACTGCTAAAACACATATTTCTATGGCTGGATTAAGAATTCCAATGACAGGGGATATATCTGAGATACCATCAGCTGATGCTGTAATATTTGCAAGTGGTATCGGGGTTCAGGATTTATTTGAAAATCAACAGTATTTAAACAAAATAAACTTCGACCCAAAAAGTCAATTGATTGGGTCCATGTGTTCTGGATCTTTAATTTTAGGAGCTAAAGGGTTGTTAAAAGGTCTAAAGGCAACTACTTATCCAACGGTAGTTGAACAACTTAAAAAATTTGATGTAGAAGTTATTGAACAAAGTTTTGTTAATAATGGAAATGTTTCAACCGCTGCTGGTTGCTTCGCTGCCCAGGATCTTTCAGCTTGGATTATTAGAACCTTAGTAAGTGAAGATATGGTAAACACTGTATTAGAAACTGTGCAACCTGTTGGAAAAGGATTGTATTTTAATTAATTGCTCATGAAATATAAAAGACAATGTTAATAAATAGCTTTGTGATAACTATACAACTGTTATACCTTCATATATACAGTAGTTTAAATAAAAAACTTGCATTACATATTCAATCACGTTATCAAGCTCAAACTGAAATTGTTATCTCCACAATTGAAAAACTTCCTATATGTAATTAGGACGATGAGCAAAATCCTACTTTCATTTGTAAAAAAATAAAGGAAGAGATATGGAGATATAAGAAAGTAATTGTATTATTATTGTAACCACTGAATGAATACAATCATTCTAATTCAGAGGTATTAAAAAAAGCTATAGACTGTTTTTCTAGAGTTGATCAGGTAATCGTGAAAAAACCTGTTATGATTGTAGAAGTTTCTCCAGGCGTTTTAGGAACAGCTCGTGCACAAATGCCTCTTCAGCCCGCGAATGGATGCTACAACTGGTAAAACTTTTCATTATGTGTCATGAATAACCGAATCCAAGCAACGATTTCCTCCCAAATCATGTTTTCCTTTTATGATACAAATAGATAAAAATAAAAAAATGAAAAAGGCTTGAAAAAATCTTTGTCAGATCAAACCTTTTCCTTTTTTAAAAGCATTTATTCAATTATATTCTAGTTACGACAATACTGATTAATGGAAAACATCCCAGAAAACAAATTCTCTTATTTCTTGGTTACAATAAATTATCATTTTTATCATCATAAACGTTTTTAATTTCATCAATTTTATCAACTTTATGTTTTACTCCATATCCTTTTTTACTGTTAAAACAAAAGCACCGAAAACAACAAAAATTATGATTCCACCTATTACATATACAGCTGTCATTGACATAAAAACACCTCCAAATTTAAATTAAAGCGATAGAATATTAATTATTTAATAGGATTTTAGATATATCCCCAAACCATACAGAGTAATGTACCGAATACGTATAGGTTTACGAGTAATAGTCAAAACAACTAATGATAAAAATAAACTGAAAAATATTATTGATACGACACTCTCTGTATTAGATTAATTATTTAAAATAGATGGAGTTCTATTTTAATATGAATGGAAAATAGTTAACTAAAATCAGTTAACTAAAATCAGTTAACTTTTTTTGTTGCTATTTATTTTTAATAATTATTCGAGAACGAACGGTAAAAAATAATTCTTTACTGGTCGTTCTCGATATGTTATAAATATATACATCGAAGGGAGATATAAATTGCATTGAAGAACAACTAAAAAACAATTAAAAGTAACTCAATCTAATATAAATGGCTTTTATATAATGAATTGCGAAAACAAGCGCAATTAAAAATACAATTATTGGAGCATGAAATCAGCCTGAAATTTTTATAAAATGAATTTAGTTTACTGCCAACTTTAACAAATCTGGTGAGTATATCCTTTTTGTTAATCGCGGACTTGTGAAGGTTTGTATATTCGAGAATGAGCATTCTCAAAAAAAGAACGAATGGCATATAGAGTAAGAAAATTATTAATAAGTTTATAAATGATAAGAAATAAAATTAAGTCTTAGAAAGGAAAATGAATGTGAAAAGAATGTTATTAGTAATATTATTGATGTCTTGTGGTGCAACTTTTGTCACTCCTTTATTTCCGCTGTATAGTGAATATTATCAATTAAACAGTTTGCAAATTACGATTTTGTTTGCTATCTATGCTGCATTCCTGTTACCGACTCTACTTGTTGTGGGGGCAAAAGGAAGTGCTTGGGGACTGAAAAAAGTTCTTAGCATTAGTATTTTGATTTCAATAGTTTCAACTTTGCTCATGATTGGAAGTACAGAAGCGTGGATGATATATGTTGGAAGAAGTTTAGAGGGAATTGCGTATGGTTCGTTTACTGGTACGTCTGTAGCTTTTCTAATTAGACAATCAGAAACCAAAAAAATTGGTAAAGCTATTAAATATTCAGGAGTTACTGTACTTGTTGGCTTTGGACTTGGACCAGCAATAGCGGCTTTCATGTTACAATATTTGCCTATTCAACCACTTAGATTACCATTTTGGATCTTAATTGGATTATTAATTATCTCGATTGTCATACTAGTATCTCTACCAAAGGATGTAGTTACGAAAGAACAAAAGCTTGCAAAACATAAGATATCACTTGGGGTTCCAAAAAAAATACGTTCTCACTTTTGGTCGATGTCTGGACTTTCTATTTTTACAGTATTTACGATCCAAGGAACAGCACTTGCTTTAATTCCAACTTTCGTGAAAAATGTTATTCAAACCTCTAATTTATTTATTTCTGGTTTGATCTTTTTAATTCTATTAGGTGGTGGTGCATTCGCACAGTTTATTCCTAGACCTTCTCAACCTGTTACACGTATTAGATGGGGGATCTTGCTTTTAGTTATTGGTTCTTGGTTGATTGTTATATCTGGTTTTACAGCAAGTTTACCATTATTATGGATCAGTATATTCATACAAGCACTTGGTGGTGGATGGACTTTCCAAAATGCACTATTTTTTGCAGGGCAACTGCCTGAACCTGAAGCGAAACCACGTGTGATTTCGGCTTTCTGGATGTGTGCGTATATAGGGTTTATTGTGCCTCCAGTTTTTGTTGGAGCACTTACTCAAATTTTCAATTTAAACATTTCTCTTATCGTGCTAAATCTGTTTTCTTCCTTGATTGTCGTTTATGTATTGTTGTATTCAGTTAGATTTAAACAAGTCACTTCCAGTCCTTCAATACGAAATCAAGGAGTGTAAATATCTTATATAATTACAAATTTAAAGGGTAAATGCTATTACAAACACTTAATTTTATTGCATTTTTAAGTCATTGATATTTCCGAAAAAATTTAGGAAATAGCTGGACTAAGTACGAAAAATAACTTTTTAACTTTCTATAACGGAGAGGGTGAATGCAAACAAACCATTAATTTTTATTTGGACATTTGAGAATGAATGTTCTCGAATTGGGTCTTCAGCTATTAGTTACGAATAAAGCAACTGCAAATATTGTTTTATAGATAGGAGAATCTCCCCTATGATTTCGTGATCAATGAAAAAGTTGCGCATACAATGGAAAATCTTTGAGGGATTCTATTAAAAAGCATCAAATTAAAATATGTTATTAACGATCGCTGTCAAGTTTTGTCATCAAAGCGGAGGATTAGATCTAATTAATAAAAAAGATAATCACCGTCATGGGTTTTATCATAAAAATAAGATTTTATAATAAGGGGAGTGACAATATGTATGAACGATTTTTGGTTCCTGTTGACGGATCCGAACACTCTAAACATGCATTGAAATCGGCAAAAAGGTTGGCGCAAAACATGGGGATAAATGCCCGTATAACGCTTCTTCATATCATTCCTAGTAACAATATCAATACAGTTGCTTTCGGAGTGGATATTGATATTGAACAATTGCAAGTAGAGGAAGTTAGGAGGATTTTAGATGAATCCGCACAAGTCCTTTCAGGGTCATCTATACAATATGATAGCGAATACCATATTGGAGATCCTGCAGAAATGATATGCAAGAAGGCAAAAGAGGGAGATTACGATCTTATCGTAATGGGTAGCAGGGGACTTAGCCTCTTTTCAGAACTGCTCTTGGGAAGTGTAAGCCATAAAGTGGTCCAGCATGCGAATTGTGCTGTAATGATTGTAAAGTAAATAAGAGGTGATCGTTACCCCAAGTACTAAGAGAAAAAGTACAAGAAGTAACCAGGTTTTATTATAGAGTTTTTAAATGGTGAATTAATTAAGCAAGCTAAATCGTATGGATATGATTAGTGTTATTATGGTTTGTTGCTAGAACAATATCCTTACTGTAAGGAGGGTTTATAAGTGGATTTTCAAATAACTGATTCTGCAAAGGAAGTATTGTGCAATAAAATGGATGAGAATCAATTTATTCAATTGTCATTTGATCGTGGAAGCTGTGACATAGTAAATAATATTTACGAAATGAAAGTTATTAACAAAAGACCAAATGACGCATATGAAAAAATATTAACAATAGATAACATTGAATTTTTAGTTAATAATGACTTTGAAGAAGTGTATGATAATCAATTAGTAATAGATTATTTAAACGGATCTTTTATCTTTAAAAATAAAAACCAAATATTTAATAATAAAATAGGCCTTAGATATGTTTAGTGCACCAAGAAATGGCTGAGGCATCAACAATTGGACAGAAACAACTGTTGTTGTAATTTGGTTAGAATAAACGTAAAAAGGCAATTTCCCAAAATTGGTGAAGTTGCCTTTCTTTTTTTATGAGCAGCGCGAATATAATTTAGTAAAGTCACTCGCAGCTATTATACTTACCTTTAAATTAAATTTGCCGGGGTTTCTCCTTTTACGCAGATACGAGATTAGCTGCAGCTAACATCGCCATTTTAAAGCGAGTTTCGTAAGTAACAGAGCTGATATGCGGCAAAGTAACAACATTCTTCATTGAAACTAAGGGATTATCTATATTAATTGGTTCTTTGACAAATAGATCTAATACTGAATTCGCAAAAATTCCGATGCCCTAATTGTTATTGGGATAGGCGGTTCTTATCTTGGAGCAAGAGCAGCAATTGAAGCATTTTCACATACCTTTCATAACCAAATAGGGAATACTACTGAAATATATTTTGCTAATAATCCAGATCTGGCAACAAACCCAAGTTATCAATATGCTGCTGTTAGAAACGCTCTTTACCGTAAAGGGAAATCTATTGAACTACTTGTGAACTACTTGTGAACTACTTGTGAACTATGAACCGTCCCTCCATTTTGTATCTGAATGATGGAAGCAACTTTTTGGAGAAAGTGAAGGAAAAAATCAAAAAGGACAATACTTAAGGATGAAAAGAAATACAGTGGATTGGGTAGTTTAATAACATTAAATTGTGTCAATCAATTTACATGATGCCAAACACTAGATTGGGGATTGTGTTAATAAATTTGAATTCATTAATTAGGATATCAATAAAGATAGATGGAAATAATAGGTAGAGAAAAATGAAAATTTACACAAAAGGAGAAAATAACAAATGAATCAACAACCATTATTTACATCTACAGCAACTGCTACTGGAGGAAGACAAGGCAGAGTTGAATCGAGTGATGGAAAAATAAAATTTGATCTCGCAATGCCAGGAAGTCCAAGAGCAAAAGAGTTACCAAACGCTACCAACCCTGAACAACTATTTGCATCTGGATACTCCGCCTGTTTTGATGGTGCATTACAGCACATGGCTAGGAAAGAGCATATAAAAGTCGAAACACAAGTAACTGCAAATGTAAATTTCTTAAAAGATGAAGCGGATCAAGGTTTTAAAATATCTGTAACGCTACAAGTAAAAGGAACTGGAATTGAAAAAGAAAAATTAGAAAATCTTGTGCATAAGGCACACGAATTCTGCCCATATTCAAAAGCTACAAGAGGAAATATAGATGTAACACTTGAGGTTATTGAATAATATGGATTTAGTACTTTTTTTAAAAGAATTATGTCAAATGTTAGGCTTCATCATTTACTATAGTTCTACAGTACAAATTATTAATTAGCTCAATGTTTAGGAACACAGGAAAACTATATCTAGGAATTTAGAGTATATATTCCAAATGTATCTTTTTGTGAATAAGCAGTTGTCAGTGAGTGCCATGGATTTTGCACAAAACCCTAGCCTACTGAAACTAACTGGAATATTTATGGAAGTGGTGTTACTCAGGACTCTATTGGAGACAATATCCGTCCGACAATTATGGTTCGTGAGAGGTCTGACGAGTTTATAACTAATTTTAATATCAGTGACCACGATTTTGCTGTAAATATTGATGCTATTTTGTTGTTTAAGGCGGATTTTGAAAAACGTTTAGCGGGTCATTGAGGAGTAATATAAGGATAAGCATTTTCAAACTATTTTGGGGGATGATTTCATAATGAATTCATTCTCCTTTTTCATGTGGTGGGAGTCTTTTTGTGTGGAGGAAAAAGAAATTTAAAAATACAGATTGTGAATAAGTACACTTAAACTAAATTGTCAGTTAGCACAAAAAATGACCGGCAATGCTGCTGATCACGTTATGCAACTAATGCTAGCATTAGTTGCATAAGATCGTAAAGGACTGTCTAAATTGACAGTCCTTTTTTTCATATATTAAATATCAACATTTTACTTTAACAGTGCCGTTTTAATAAGTAAGCTCTTTCTCATGATCGACTATTCGTCGGTCTTTTTTTATTAAACAAACTGGTAGGATAGTTACATAATAACTGTCTATTAGTAAAGGTCTTTAAAATGAGTACAGTATAAACTTTAGGAGGAAACGTTGTGTTTAAGAAAATAACGTACAATCCAGAGCAATTAGAGGATAATCCATATCTTGAATTTTTTTAACTGGAATCAATCTAAAAGAATACCCAGTAATGATTGATTAATTGGTTTTGCCATGCGTGTACACATAATTTAATATAATATAAAATTCAAGTAGCAAAAACAAACTAAATAACTAAATTTAGATAAAATGAAAGGGTGTTAATAATGAATGAAATTATTTGGCCTAAAGGCTTCCTACCAGGAATGACTGATAACTTTGCTTCCAACGAAATCATCGTGGCTAATCTATCAGCTGCAGAGTTTTGGGATTACCTTAATGATACTTCAAAATGGGAGTTATACTACAGTAATGTTGACACGATTAGCTTCCACAACGTTACGGGACCTGAATTAAACCAAGGTGCTCACTTCCGATTCAATACTTTCGGCTTCCCTTTCGAGGCGGAGGTAGTAGAGTATGAGCCACCTACAAATGACAAACCAGCAAGATTAGCTTGGCATGGCTGGGAGGAAGGCTCAACAGAAGATGATGCGTTACATGTTCACCATGCTTGGCTGCTAGAAGACCTACCTGAAGGACGTGTACGTATTCTTACTCAAGAAACTCAAAATGGTAAAGTAGCTAAAAAGCTGGCGGAAACAAAGCCAAACCCAATGATTAACGGCCACCAAGAATGGATTGATGGACTAGCAAAAGCTGCAGCAAAACAAAAACGATCTTAAGAACTAGAATACAATATTATTTCTAACCGAAATGAGACTTAGAAAGACTGTCATTCATTAGGAGATGGCGGTCTATTATCTTTATTTTTAAAGAGCGTTCTATCTTTTACCAGAAAATACTTATCCTTAGCTAAAAATGTGGGATTATGGAGAAAACAAGGGGCTAAGCATTTTGGTTTCACCACAATCTGATAATGAATAGAATGGGTAAATTTCACCTAATATATAGCCTTTCTTAAGTAACTAAAGCAAGCGTTCGTTGTACAAAATGAAAAAAAATCCTTCCCTAAAGGAAGGATTTTTTTCAGAGTGTTGAAAAACAACTTAGTCAATAGATCTAAGCATATAATTTTAGAAAAAATCCCCTTTGTAGGAAAATTATTACAAGGGGGATTTTTTATGTACTACTATCAAGAGAATTTAGACATCGCAAAAAATCGTAAACTGTATGAGAATATGATTGATGTGGAGCACCACATTGTAAAAATTGATAAAGAAATCAATTGGAATTATTTATATCAACTTATTGAACCTTACTATCGGTCAACCGTTGGCAGACCTTCAATTGATCCACTGATACTAGTAAAAATACTACTAATACAATATATTGAAGGGTTTCGCTCTGTTCGATTTACTTGTAAACAAGTTAAACAAAATGCTACTTATCGTTGGTTTTTAGGGATTTCACCTACTAGAAAAATACCTTGTCATTCGACTATTTCAAAGTTTCTTAATCATCGTTTGAAAGATAACGAGGTTTGGGAAGCTTTCTTTCACTATGTAGTAAATCTAATTAATATAGATGGATTTATTGCGAATGAAACTTGGGTGGCAGATGAAACAGAGCTAAAAGCGAATGCGAATAAAAGGAAACGTGAGGAATGGATTAAAGAAGTCGTAATTGAGGAAGATCTTGATACTTTAAAAAAAGTAAATGAACGTAGACAAAAACACGGTTTAAAATTACTTAAACCTAAAGGAAATAAAACTGAACTGAAACGCGTTTTACTTAATCCTGTTGATGGTGACGCTAGGTTATCAGTTAAACATGATGAACGAGGTCGCTTTGCATATTTTGAACATAGAGTAGTTGATTCCCTACATAATTTTATAATCGATACTCATGTGACGAGTGCGAATGTTCCTGGTCATAGAGTTTTATTGGATCAGTTAGATTCGTTAAAAGAGAGGTTCGGATATTATGCGAATGAAATGGCTATTGATGCGGGCTACTATAATTCAAGATTTGCCGAAGGTTTATTTAAACGAGGGATATTTGCCTATATCTCTCATCGTAGATTTCCAAGTAATGAACATAAAGAATGTAGAAAAACTCATTTTCAAAAAGTAAATGAAGACCTGTATGCCTGCCCTTGTGGTGTACCTTTTCGTTATAAAACGACTACTAGACAAGGCTATCATGAGTTTAAGCCTGACAAAGGTAGCTGTTCTAATTGTCCATTCGCAAAAAAAGATGATCGGGTTTTAAGAATGTCAGTTAACCAACCAATTTACGATAAACTAAGGGAACAAAGGCTATCAACTCGCGGGAAGATATTAAGGTCAGTTAGACCCTCAACAGTAGAATTAAGTTTTGCCCAAAGTAAAGAACTCCACGGCTTACGCTACGCACGATACCGAGGAGTTCAAAAAGTAAAAAGACAAGTTTTGATGACTGCAATCATACAAAACTTGATTAAATGGACCAAACTTCTCTCGCTAAAGGAAATTGGTCTTCATTTAATTTACCAAAAAACAGACTAAATGAACACTAAAACAAAAAATGCCACGAAAAATTCGTGGCATTTACTTGACGAAGTCTTTTTTCAACAGCGTGAAAAAAATCCTTCCCTAAAGGAAGGATTTTTTTAAAGTTAATTTATTCCATTAAAGTCGATTTCTTAAAGAACATGACTGTCAAATCGGCAGTCTTTTCTATTTGAGATCCAGTTTATTTTTTTGCACAAAGGCTTTCATATACACTCTGTTTTGTCTTTCAAGCATAACTGCCATTTGTTCTGTCCATCGGTCTTTTCTTTTACCGCCGGTTCTTTGTTCATAATAACTTGAAACTACTTCATCGAACTCTTTTAATTGCTTTACATAGACCTCTTTATCTTGCTGATATTCGTTCTCATGGTAAATATGTTCGTACGGTAATCTCGGTTTACGGTCTGTAATCTTTTTCGGATATCCCACTGCAATTCCAAACAAAGGTAAAACTCGCTCAGGCGTTTTTAACAATGTTTTCACTTCTTCAAGGTTATTTCGGATTCCTCCAATAAAACAAATTCCCAGCCCCATGGATTCTGCTGCAATAACAGCATTTTGTGCGGCTAAAGATGCATCAATCAATGCAACCATAAAATTTTCAGTGCTTTCTATTGATGGAAGGACACTTTTCATTTCATTTTCTCCTATAATGGAATGACGGTAAAGATCGGCGCAAAATACGAAAAAGTGACCATTTTTCTCAACATACTCCTGGTTTCCAGCTAGCTCGGCCAACTTTTTCTTACGGAGTTTATCTTTTACACCGATGATTGAGTATGCCTGCATATAACTAGAAGTTGCGGCTGATTGAGCACAGGAAACAATCGTTTTTATTTGTTCATCCGATAGAGGCTTATCCTCAAAATAACGGATAGAACGGTGTTCAAGTATAGTCGATATTACATCATTCATGGAATAATACTTCCTTTCTGATTTGAAATGTATATTAAGCTAAGCTATATAATTAAATCTATCCACCTCATTAAACAGTAACTTTTTTCTAATATTTACTGATATAAAAGAGAAGTATCTATGTAGACTTGTTTGTTTGTTTGTGCAAAGACACTTATATCATTACTAATTATCTTTTCCATACTTTTTTGTAAGTAATTAAATTCTTTTTCATTACTTAAACTTATCCACTCTGGTAACGATTTAAGCTTAATTTTTAATTCCAAATTAATTTTAGCTATTTTTGTATTTTCTTTTTATGAATCAAGACTAATTAAGGGAGGTCGAGGTGTGTTAAAAAGTGTAGATGGAGGAAAAACTTGAACAAATCTTTCCAAGGACCTCGACAATAGAAATGCTATAACACTTCAACTTCTCCGGACGAGGAATATTTGGTTGTCGGCACATAAGGTGGCAGTGTTCAGCGATTGAAATTGTCTAAAAAACAACATTAAAAAACATTCCCCTTTCTTTTTTATGGAGTGGGGAATGTTTTTGTATAAGCTATCAGGAATTTATTAAAGAATATTCAGTATTTCCTACATAAAGATTTTTCTCATTCACATATGAAAGCAACATGTCCATAAAATTTCTAGCTGCAGCTCCAATATACTTTTCTTTGTGATGTACAATAGCAATTTCCTTACAAATAATAGGATTAACTAATTTAATTACTTTAAGTGATTGTGGATTCTCAAAAGCGAGAAGAGAATTAGGAAGTATGGTAGCTCCAACACCTGCTTTCACAATTTTCAAAATAGATTGAACATCAGTTACTTCTATGATTGGCTGGATGACAAATCCTTTAGAAGTAGCGGCATCATCAAATAATTTTCGGCAATTGTGGTTCTTCGGACTTAAGACAAGTGGAATGTCCTTGATCTCTTCAAATTCAACAAAATCCCTTTTAGCCAAATGATGTTCAAAAGGAGCTACTAAAGAAAATTCTTCATTATATAAATGTATATTTGTTAACTGTTCTTTCTCATAAGACTGGTGTGTCAAAGCTATATCGATGTCATTTTGAATTACTCTTTCTTCAATATTATCTAACTTAATGATCTTCATTTGTAAATAGGGGTGCATTCTGTGAAGCTCTAAGAATACTACAGTCGCCAATTGACTTAACTCCCCAGACATTGTTCCAACAATCAGTTTTCCTCTTTTTACTTTTTGAAGCTCTCCAATTTGTTCATATATAAATTTTATATTGGAAAATATTTTATCGGATTCTTCTTTTAGAATTTTTCCCGCTTCAGTAATAGCAATTTTTTTACCTAAGCGATCAAATAAACGAACTCCTAATTTGTCTTCTAGGGCTCTCATTTGACGGCTTAAAGCAGGTTGTGATATTCCTAATTTTTCTGCTGCTCGTGTAAAATGTAATTCATCACAAATAGCCAAAAAGTATTCTATTTCCCTTAATTCCATTAATTTAACTCCTCAATAGTATTTTGTTTTATGGAAAGATACTCTCTCAATAAACTATCATGTGACTACCACTCTCAAAAAGTATATAAAGTAGTAGAACTGAAGGTATAACTACATTCCAAATAAGAAAAGTCTTTAAAGTAATTGAGAAGTTCAAAGAAGAATAAATCGAATACCTTTTTCACCTTCTAAAGTCTCAGCTTTTACACTACTCACAAAGGAGCCTCGCACCTTCCATTCCAGTCATAGATTATCCTGAGAGTGCTCAAAAAGAAATTATTTACAAGCAACAAACCTGTAAAAATCTACATATCTATGTTTTTTTATTAACCTTCATTTCCTTTTTTAGTCTTTGTAACAGTAAACTTGTTCTTGCGAGTAGTTCTCTAATATCAAAAGGCTTCGTTATATAATCATCAGCACCAAACTCTAATCCTAATAACCGATCTATAATGTCATTCCTAACGGTTAGTAAAATAATGCCCATGCCATTTTTACTTCCAACTTGTTTACATAAATCTAATCCATTCATTACAGGCATCACAATATCGGAAATCATAATTTCAGGTTGAAAAACAGAAACTTTCTCTAGTGCCTCTTTGCCATTAAATGCTGTTTCTACATTATATCCTTCCCTTCGAAAAGCATATGCTAAGGATTCTACTATACTTATTTCATCATCTACAATTAATATTTTCTCATTCACGGACTCACCTAAATTCATTGTTAATTTATTACTTATAAAAACTTTTGTTTTAATTTAAATAAAAATTAATAGTTGTCATTTCCAATAATTAAAAATACTCCTTTCTTCTTGATGGTTTAATAATATTGAATTATTATTTCAAAATTAATCATCAGTTGTTTCTAAGTTGTAAACTTTCGTTAAATTATAAAAAGGTAAACCACTAAAGTGATGAACTATTAAAAATATAATGCTTCACTAGATCTTTTGTAGGAGTTGTTTAATGTAAGCATTCTATCTTAAAAATACATCCAATGATTTTAAGAAAAACTTATTCGTTCTAACTTAAAACATTATTAATAGATGCTTCCGATGAAAAAATGCTCAAATTTTTATTATTTACAACTTAGATACAAGTTGTGTCTAAATTCGAAACATCCAAACCTTATTATTCTTTTATAAGGTTTTGAAGGGAGATGAATTTAGATCATATGTAATAGGAATTGTTATAGATTTAATTACTTTTTATTTAGTCAAATTTAAAGTAACTTAATTTAATTATAAATTCATGTAAATCTTTAATAATGAGACTACTAATAGAATCTCTTATAACATTATTTATGAAATTTCATAACAATGAAAAAAGGATTTTAAGGGTTATATATTGAGAAAATTAGTTTAGGGAGATAAAAAATTGAGCAAGAATCGAAAAATAACTTCTAGAAGAAAAAAACGAATAAAAAGAATCTTTTCACTTCTTATTTTTTTAATAATTTTATTTGTTTGTAAAAATGTTTATTCAATTACATTTGGTAATGAATTAAAAAATGAGGAAAATTCTCAAAAAAATGTACACAAACCAATTAAACATACAAATACAATAAAAGCACCACCTCAAAGACAAGTAGAGAAAACCATTAAAATTAGTGCAGCTGGCGACTTTACACTTGGTACTGATGAAAGTTTCAATTATTCTGATTCATTTGTCGATGAAGCGAAAAGAAATGGTTTACATTTTTTTGTAGATAGATTAAATAATATTTTTAATGAAGACGATTTTACTACTGTAAATTTGGAAACTACATTGACAAATGCCACAGAAAAAGCAGTTAAAAAATATAAATTTAAGGGAGATCCATCTTATGCCAATATTCTAAAATATGGCGGAATAGATGCGGTAAATCTCGCAAACAACCATAGTCATGATTATTTAGTAAAAGGTTATGATGACACTATTAGAAACTTAAAAAAATACAAGATAGGTTATTTTGGATATTCCAATCACTATTTAACAACTGTTAAGGGGATAAAAATAGGAGCACTAGGATATGAAGGTTGGAATGATACTCCTGAATTAAGAGTTAAAATTGCTAATGATATAGGTGAATTACGAAATGCTGGTGCAAAAGTAATTTTAATCCATTTTCATTGGGGTATAGAGCGAGAGTATGTACCTAATAATACTCAAAAAAGCTTGGCTCACTACGCGATTGATCACGGAGCAGATTTAATACTTGGGCACCATCCTCATGTACTTCAAGGAATTGAAGAATATAATGGAAAATTTATTGTCTATAGTTTAGGTAACTTTATGTTTGGTGGGAATCGAAATCCTAGTGATAAAGATACAATTGTTTTTCAGCAAACTTTTCACTTCCAAAATGGAAATTTGACAAATGAAAAAGAGTTGAAAGTGATACCTTTTTCTATTTCCTCTGTTTCTTCAAGAAACAACTATCAGCCAAAGTTATTAGATGGCCCAGAAAAAGAGAGAGTTAAAAATAAAGTTATTGATATTTCCGAAAAAATTTCAGGGAATAGTTGGACTATGTACGAAAAATAACTTTTTATCTTTCTATATATGAACACGAATTTCAAAAACGAAATCAAATTTTTGACAAGTTAACAATTAGACAAAGCAGCATGTGGGGGTACTTACTTTTATGAAATATTTAGTTAATTCTATTTTTATTATCTTACTATTATCTTTAAACGGTTGTAGTAACCAACACCATCATCACAATGATTCTAGTCCTAAAAAAGAGTATCACCAATCAAATAAAGAAAATGCTAATAATCAGATAAACAAAACATCAGATGTACCTAAAAATGTTATATATAGAACGAAACAAAATAATGCAATTAAAACCGTTTCACACCCAGATGTAATTACAGTTTTAGTAAACAAAAAATATTTTTTATCTCAAAACTACGTTCCAAAGGATTTAGTTTATGCAAATGTTTCATTCATTTTTAAAGAAAAGATTGAAAAGCGAAAAATGAGAAAAGAAGCAGCAATAGCATTAAAGAAATTATTTGAAGGAGCTAAAAGAGATCATATCTATTTAAGTGGTGTCTCAGGATATCGCTCCTATGCAACTCAGAAAGTTATTTTTAATCGTTACGTTAAAGTAGATGGATATACGAATGCAAGAAAGTATAGTGCATTACCTGGTTCTAGTGAACATCAAACAGGCTTATCAATTGATGTAAGTAGTAGCACTGGAAAATGTGCGGCTTCAAGCTGTTTTGCGAATACCAAAGAAGCCAAATGGCTTGAAAAAAAATCCTCAAATTATGGTTTCATTATTCGGTATCCAAAAGGTAAGGAGCAAATCACAGGATACAAATACGAACCTTGGCATATTCGATATGTTGGGGTTGCACCGGCTAAACAAATGAAAAAAAGAAACATAACGTTAGAGGAATATTTAAACGTCTATCCGGTTTCAAAATAAAATGTCTAAGAACATATAAAATATAGGAAACTATCCTTTGTATTACTAGTAGTGTTGGCCAGACAAGTATTGGTTAACACTACTTTTTTAATTGGGTGTATCTAAACGCTCTTTTTGCGAATGGGTCGATTCTATAGATACCTCGTATTCTCTACCTAAGGAGAAGTTTGTAGATTAAATCGACATTGAGAACGATGTTTTATTGACATTTAATTGCACATAGGAGAAGAATAGGAGTTTAAAGATGTGGTATACATAATTATTTAGTGTTTAGATGAAACTTTAATAAACAAAAGAAAAAGGTTTGAAATAATCTAAGTCAATCAAACCTTTTCCTTTTTAAAAGCAATTTATTCAATTATTTATTTTTTTTATCATCATAAACGTTTTTAATTTCATCAATTTTATCAACTTTATGTTTTACTCCATATCCTTTATTTACAGTAAGAACAAAAGCACCGAATACAACAAAAATTATGATTCCACCTATAACATATACAGCTGTCATTGACATAAAATTACCTCCAATTTTATTTTTACGCTCCAGATAATTAATCATTTATACTGTTTTAGGCATATCCCCAAACCATACAGAGTAAGGTACCGAATACGGTAACTAGTGCGATTGATAATGCATAAAAGATATTTGTATAAATAGCCCCTTTTTCTCTTGTTTCACCTGCATGCATAAACACTACTAATTGAAGACTCGCTTGTAAAAATGCTGTTACAAGCAATATTGTCATTCCAACTGCAAATGACAGGTTAAAAAAGTATACTACAAGTGCAATGCCAGTTAGAATCATTGAAAAGGCAAAGCCTTTAACTTGCTTAAGCGGAAATAATTCTTTCATGTTACATCAATCCTTTCAGATAAACAAAGCTAAAAATGAAGATCCATACAACGTCTAAGAAATGCCAATAGAGTGAAAAGATAAATGTTTTATTAGCAATTTCTGGAGTGATTCCTCTTTTTCGAATTTGTAACAAGATAAATAATCCCCAAAAAAATCCAAGTGTAACATGAGCCCCATGTGTACCTAAAGTTGTTAATAGAATTGCAGTAAATGCGCTTGTTTGTAATCCTGCACCCATATGCATATAATGTACGAATTCTGATATCTCAAAACTTACAAATACTAAACCAAGAATTAGTGTAATCGCAAGAAATGACATTACTGCAGTTTTTCGACCAATACGCATAGCATGAATAGCTAATCCTATAACAAAGCTACTCGCTAATAAAACAAACGTTTCAATTAATACCGGTGTAATTTCAAAAATTTCTGCCCCAGTAGGACCATGTCCAGTACGATTGACTAATGTAAAATAAGAGGCAAAAAGAGTTCCGAAAAGCATAATTTCTGCACCTAAAAAGATCCAAAAACCTAATATATTTATTTGATTTTGCTCCGTACTATATTCTAATGGAAGTGATTTTATTAATTTCATCGTTTAGGCACCTCTATATTCATTTTCGTTTTCCATAATTTTTTCTACAGGAATATAGTGACCCTTATCAATTTCAAAAGAACGAAGCCCCATACAAACAAATATTCCTATTACAGAAATAATTACAGGAATCCACATTGAAAAGACAAATGAGAATCCAAAAACAAATAAAATACAGCCCATGATAAAAGGTGCGCCACTATTATTTGGCATATGAATTTTATCATAATGCCCTTTAAAGATCGGTATTCCTAATTTCTTCGCATCCCAAAATGCTTCTATCGAATTTACTTCAGGGGTAATAGCGAAATTATAAGAAGGAACAGGACTATGAGTTGCCCATTCTAAAGTACGAGCATCCCATGGGTCTGAGCTAATATTTCTAGATGAATGACGAATACTATAATAAATGTTATACACTAATAAGATAAACCCTATAGCCAATCCGATTGCTCCAATAAACGACAATAAATTCAATGGACCAAATCCTGTAGACTCTGAATAAGTATACATACGACGAGCTTGACCATTTAATCCTGTAAAGAACATTGGGAAAAATGTTACGTTAAAGCTAATTGCGATAAACCAGAATGCCCATTTTCCAATTCGTTCATTTAACATAAAACCAAACATTTTAGGCCACCAGTAGGTAAGTCCAGCAATCATGGCAAAAACAACACCGGGAATGATCGTGTAATGGAAATGGGCTACTAAAAACATCGTATTATGGTATTGATAATCAGCGGCAGACATCCCTAGCATCACGCCAGTTACACCGCCAATCGTGAAAATCGGAATGAAACCAACAGAATATAACATCGGAACAGTAAAAACGATTTTTCCTCTCCAAAGTGTAAACAGCCAATTAAAAATTTTTATTCCAGTTGGAATGGCAATTGCCATTGTTGTAATCGAGAATATACTATTCGTTAATGCACCTTGACCCATTGTAAAGAAATGATGAGTCCAAACTAAGAACGATAGAAACGAGATAATTAACATAGAATAGACCATTGATTTGTATCCGTATAAGTTTCGACGTGCAAATGTTGAGATGATCTCACTATAGACACCAAAAGCAGGTAAAACTAGGATGTATACTTCTGGATGTCCCCATATCCAAAAAAGATTTGCCCAAAGCATATCCATCCCACCATTTGTCGTTGTAAAGAAATTTGTACCAAATAGTCTGTCCATCGTACCCATCAAAAGAGCCACTGTTAAAACAGGGAATGCAAATATTACAATCACATTTGTCGTTAGAGCAGACCAAGTGAAAATCGGCATTTTAAAAAGTGTAATACCCGGTGCCCTCATTTTTAAAATCGTTGTGACAAAATTAATTCCAGAAAGTAATGTACCAAGTCCACCAATTTGGAGTGCAATCATATAATAGTTTGTGCCAACTGATTTACTCAGTTCATTTCCAGCTAGTGGGAAATATGATGTCCATCCTGCATCTGGAGAGCCACCTATTACAAATGAGATATTTAATAACATCGCCCCCATAAAAAACAACCAAAAGCTTAGTGCATTTAAACGCGGGAATGCTACATCACGTGCACCAATTTGAAGGGGTACAACAAAGTTCATAAGAGCATAGATAAATGGCATTGCCATAAAAATAATCATGACAAGCCCGTGAGTCGTAAATATTTCGTTATAATGCTGTGCATCTAATATCGTATTTTCGGGAACGGCCGTCTGAGCTCGCATCAAAATGGCATCTACTCCACCTCGGAAAAGCATTAGTAATGCAGAAAGTAAATACATAATCCCAATTCGTTTATGATCAACGGTTGTTAACCATTCTCTCCATAAATAACCCCATTTTTTGAAATAGGTTAAACCAACTACAATAGCAATTACAGTTACCCCAATAGCGATCATCGATGCATAAATAGCGGGGTTTGGGTTTGGAATCGCAAATCGATCGAAAAATTCCATAATACATGAACTCCTTTAACTACATTTATATTTGAAAAATACCGAAAGATTAATGACCAGAGTGTTTTGAATTCATTTCCATTTCAGAGTCCATATCATTTTCACTAGAGTGATGTTTATGACCTCCTTCATTTGGAGGTAAGTACTCCAAATGAGTTCCTGTAAACGTTAATTCTCCAAGGTGACCTGGTTTTAACAACTGTGTGAACTTTTCTTTCGTTAGAGGTGAAGCGGTTTTCTTAACATCTTTGACCCATTGATTAAATTTGTTTACAGGGACCGCTTCGACATTAAAAGTATTTTCTGCAAATCCTTTACCACTGAAATTTGCATTACGTCCCATATATTCACCTGGAACATCAGCAGCTAAGTATAATGTATTGACCATGTCTGACATGGCATATTTTTGTCCTCCCAATTGTGGAATCCAAAAACTTGTAATTGGTCCGTCTGAATATAATTTAAATTCTAGTGGTCTATTTGTAGGAATATATAAATAGTTTACCGTCTCAATATTTTCTTCTGGATAACTGAAATGCCATTTCCAATTAGATGAAGTTGCGTAAATGATTAATGGTTTCTTATTTGCATAACCAGTCGGGGCAGACTCGACCTTATTGTTGCTTTGTACCGAAACGATTGAAAGAAAAATGATGATCAATACTGGAATCCCGACACAAATCATTTCAACCATTACACTACCTTTAATTTTAGGAGGTTCATAATCGTTACTTTGCTTAGATGAACGATATTTAAATAGCATATAACCTAAAATAAGGAAGACGACCAAGACAATAAAAGACATAATCCAAATGGATAACATAATATCTTTAGCTTGAATTTGAGCTTGAGGTCCTTTAGGATCCAACACCTTTACTGGTTCGCAACCAGATAACAAAATGAGAATAGAAATAAAAAAAGTTTGTAAGGTCCATTTATTCTTCATGAACAAAATCCTTTTCAATTTTTATTTTCATAACGTTATTGAGTAAATTTGATTCACAATTGGTTAAAATATAGAACCATAAATATTGAAAGTCAACGAAATCAGAATTACTGTCAATAAATGTTCACAATAAAAAAAAAGTTAATTTACCAGTATTTGAAGTGATTTTTGATCTCAAATTCACGTATCATCAGTTGATATTTCTGGTTTTCTGCAGATTTTTTAAGTAACATTTTTTGATGGAAAATTTGTTTTTTTGTAAAGTGGATGGTAAAACTATATGATAATTGGATGAGTAATAGCTAAAAAAATTAATCTATAATAGATGAATTATTTTATTAAAATTAAGTCGTTAAAATAGATTTCATAGTAGGTTGAAATAAAAATATTAGATTTAAAATTTTGTGAGAAAGAATATTTAATTGCGAGGAGTATTGTCAATGGAATGGAAACCCGATCGTGAAGCGAAAAAAGCTATCTATAAACAACTTGCCGAGTATATCGAAGAAGGAATAGTTAACGGTACTTTTCCATTAGATAAACCACTTCCTTCCGAAAGGCATTTAGCAAAAGAATTTAACATTAATCGAAGCACAGTAGTTGCCGCTTATGATGAATTGGAATCAAATGGACTTATTGAAAGAAATAGAGGAAGCGGAACAACTATCAGTAAAGATATTTGGGGGATTACTAAGAAGCGAATACCCAGTTGGAATAGATATGTTGAAGCTGGCTCTTTTCTACCAAACTTGCCTGTAACCCAAAGAATTCGTCAAAAGACAGCAGAAGAAAAGCTAATTAATTTAGCAAGTGGAGAGTTGTCAGAAGATCTTTTTCCAATGAAAACATTAAGAGAAATTACTTCAACTAGATCATTTATTGGCAGTCTTGGATATGATCATCCACAAGGTTACAAAATATTAAGAGAAACGATCGCAAACCATGTTAAACAATATCGAAAAATTAATACGGATTCTTCTTCAATTTTAATCACATCAGGTGCTCAACAAGCATTATATTTAGTTGTACAATGTTTGCTAAACCCTGGAGATTCAGTAGCTATTGAAGACCCTTCATATGCATACAATCTACCAATTTTTAAATCAGCAGGAGTTAAAACCTATTTATTACCGGTAGATCATAATGGAGTGAACCCTGCCGATATAATCGAATTACATAAAAAACATAGAATTAGAATGCTTTTCTTAAATCCAACCTATCAAAATCCAACCGGTACGAATCTTAGTCTTGAACGTCGTAGGAGCATATTAGATATTTCTTCAGAACTTGGAATCCCTGTCATTGAAGATGATCCGTATAGTTTAACGTCTTTTAATGGGGAAACAATCTCTACATTAAAATCACTAGATGAAAATGGAAATGTATTATATATAAGTTCATTGTCAAAGATTGTTGCTTCTGGATTAAGAATTGGTTGGATTATTGGTCCAAAGCCTGTAATTGAGAGATTATCTGATGCTAAACAACAAATAGATTTTGGTCACTCTGGATTTACACAGTGGATTGCAAATGACTTTTTAGAAGCTGAAAATTTTCATTTACATATTAAAAATTTAGTTAATCAGCTAGAAAAAAGAAGAAATCAAATTGTTAAAAGCCTCCAATTTTATTTAAAGGATCAGGTAGAATTTACTCAGCCACATGGTGGTATCCATATTTGGTGCAAATTAAAAAAGGAAGTTAATGAAGTACAATTACTAGAAGAATCAATTAAAAGAGGGGTACTATTTGCACCTGGTTTAACAATGGGTTCTAAAAAAGGGTTTGTTCGTTTTACCTTTGCAAGAGAAGACGAAAAGTCAATAGATGAAGGGATAAAGAGATTTTCTAAAGCACTAAAATCTATATGAACTAGGAATCATGTACTAATCATGATTCCTTTTTTACTCATTTTTTAAGTGGATGGGGTAAAAAGTACTACAATGGATGGTTTAAATTTTTACAGATTTTTTATAATGAATAGGTGGAAACAATCCACGAATTCATAACGATATAAGATATATTATTGAGTGTATTGATTCACAATTATCTTTCACTTTCTAACATACTAAAAAAATGAAGTCGATATAAAGTTTCAAAATTTGGCAGATTCAATGGAAATTGCACAGAGTTAAACTCAAAATAATTTATAAGGTGGAGTAAAACATGGAATATACAAATATTATTGATCACACATTATTATCGCCAGAGACTGATGATGTAGCCATTATAAAGTTATGTAATGAAGCGATGGAATTCGGATTTGCTTCGGTAGTTGTAAATCCTACTTGGGTAAAATTAGCCTCAAAACTCGTGAGACAATCTGATGTTAATGTATGTACTGTAATTGGATTTCCATTAGGTGCTAATACAATCGAAACCAAAGTATTTGAAACTAATAATGCTATTGAAAATGGTGCTACAGAAGTAGATATGGTCATAAATATAGGTGCTTTGAAAGGTGAAAATTATGATCTAGTCGAAAAAGATATAAACGCTGTAGTAGAAGCTGCGAATGGTAAAGCCTTAGTTAAAGTTATTATAGAGGCGTGTCTATTAACAGAACAAGAAATACAAGTAGCATGTGAATTATCAGTAAAAGCAGGAGCTGGCTATGTAAAGACATCGACTGGCTTCTCATTACATGGAGCAACTCTTAAAGATGTTGCTCTAATGAGAGAAACAGTTGGAAAATCAGTTGGTGTAAAAGCTTCCGGCGGTGTTCGAAGCATTGAGGATATTAAAGCTATGGTTGAAGCAGGGGCAACAAGAATTGGTACAAGCTCAGCTGTTCAAATTTTTACTGAAAATACAACTCTTAATTCAATTAAATATTAAGTAACTTTTATAAAAAAACTTTAATACAACTAACCATGTATCGATCGCAGATAACAAACGTACTTATAGAAGCGTCTTGAAGAGGTCTATACATTGTTGGACAGTTTTTCAGAAGTGGGTCTGAAAAAAAAGAGGATGAATCAGAAACGGCAGTTTAAAAAAATCCCACTTAATTAGCTAATAAAGAATATTATCATAAGTGAGTGCTTAATTAATAGAAAAAAGATACATTTAAATTTTTAATTCTCGCTACTGCCAACATCTTTTGACGCTGAAGGAAGTAGAAACAATAACCTTACTAGTGCCGAAGAGGATTGAAGCTGAAAGAGATCAGTCTTGCACAATACAGATATCTCGTAATTAAACATTATGTACTGGCAAACCTATGGGTTGTCCATTAACTATAAAAATAGAAAAAAGAGCAATGCTCTTCTTGAATAGAAGGAGCATTGCTCTTTTATTTTTTAATAATGAAAAAGGCAGCTTGCTTTATTATGGCGCTGCCTTTTTTGCGCTTCATGTAAGTATGATACTAAGATAATAGGGGAATCTAACTAATATTTATAGGTTTGTAGAATTGATGTTGTTAATCAAGAAGTAAAGATAAAGTAATTTAAAAATAAGTTGGAATACTGGAGGCGATTTGAAAATTTAGTGTTGGATTAAGAAATGTAATTAAAATTCAAAATGGAGGGGTATCGAAATAAATGACTAATACAATGATTAAAGAAAAACATGAGAAAAAAGATAAGATTGAAGCGCAGTCTGATTTTAAAAAATTAATTGTTTATGATACACAGAATTTATCTCTTTGGTATGGTCAAGATAAAGCGTTAAAAGATATCAATTTAAGTATATATGAAAATGAAGTGACAGCAATCATCGGACCTAGTGGTTGTGGTAAATCCACCTATTTAAAAACTTTAAATAGAATGGTTGAATTAGTACCAACCGTTAGAACTGAGGGTATTATTTTATATCGTGATCAAAATATTTTTGATAAAAATTATCCCGTTGAAGAATTACGAACCCATGTTGGTATGGTATTTCAAAAACCAAACGTCTTTCCTAAATCGATTTGGGAAAATGTAGCTTATGGACCAAAAATTCAAGGTATTAAAGATAAAAAAGAGCTAAATCAAATAGTTGAGAAAAGTTTAAAAGGCGCTGCTATTTGGGAAGAGGTGAAGGATCGTATACATGAAAATGCTTTCGGTCTTTCAGGAGGTCAACAACAACGATTATGTATAGCACGATGTTTGGCAATTGAACCAGACGTTATTTTAATGGATGAGCCCACATCTGCATTAGATCCTATATCTACCTTAAAAGTAGAAGAGCTTATTCATAATCTGAAAAAGGAATTCAGTATTATAATCGTTACTCACAATATGCAACAAGCTGCTCGTGTATCTGATCGAACTGCGTTTTTCCTCAGTGGTGAAGTAGTTGAATACTCTGATACGAATAAATTATTTTCTACACCAAAAGATAAACGTACAGAGGATTATATCACTGGACGTTTCGGTTAATGGAAGGATCAAGAGGTGATCATTGATGAGACATAAATTTGAAGAAGATTTAAGAAAGTTACAAGAATTAATCATCGAATTAGCTGAGAAAACAAAAAAGGCTGTAATTAAAAGTATGGATGCGTTTCGAGCTGAAGATATTGAAAAAGCTTTAGAAGTAATTGATGAAGATAATCGTATAAATAAACTAGAAGAAGAGATAAATGAATTAATTGTTGTAATAATTACTAGACAGCAACCTGTAGCCGTAGACTTAAGAAGGAATTTAACAGCTATAAAAATTTCACATGACCTTGAACGCGTTGCCGATTACGCTGTAAATATTGCGAAATCGACGATTAGGATACGTGATCGACAGGAAAATTTACCATTAGAAAATATTGAAAAAATGCATGAATTAGGAATTGATATGTTATCTAGAGCAGTGGATGCGTATCGCACGGAGGATTTATATGCGGCTAAAGAAATTGGCGAAATAGATGATCAAGTAGATGATTTATATGGAGAAACAGTTAAATTTTTAATGAATTGCATTGCCGATTCACCTGATCATGTTACAAATTTAATGCAAATGGCATTTATTTGCAGATATCTTGAAAGAATTGCAGACTATGCAACAAATATTGCTGAGAATATTTATTATCTTGTAAAGGGCAAACATTATTTCTTAAACCAATAAAAATGAGAATATAAAATTTATGAAAAGTTATATTCGCACTTTAGTTAATTTCTAAAATAATGAATAGACAAAGTTAATCTAGAATGAATTTAGATTGCA
This sequence comes from Gottfriedia sp. NPDC057948, assembly GCF_042887255.1. Classification (NCBI taxonomy): domain Bacteria; kingdom Bacillati; phylum Bacillota; class Bacilli; order Caryophanales; family Bacillaceae; genus Gottfriedia; species Gottfriedia sp. NPDC057948. Next base: position 136,249 of record NZ_JBHVPN010000008.1, on the reverse strand, counting down.
TAGTAGATTTTTTTTTAACACAAACTATTTAGTAAATTTAAAGTGCAATAATTTGAAGGTTAACTAATTTTACTTTGGAGGTATCTTATGAAACGAAGTATTAAACTGATGTTTGCAATTATGTTAGTAGCAATCATGTTGGTAGGATGTAATACTCAAAAAAATACGAATAAAAAGAATCAAACTGGTGGTGGAAAATTAAGTGGTACGATTACAGCTGCTGGTTCAACTGCATTGCAGCCTTTAGCTGAGGAAGCTGCTACAGAATTTATGGGTAATAATCCAAGTGTTTCGATTACTATTCAAGGTGGTGGTAGTGGAACTGGAGTGAACCAAGTAACTTCAGGAGCTGTTCAAATTGGGAACTCTGATGTGCCAGCTAGTGAAAAACTTAGTGACCCTGCTCTTGCAAAGGATTTAGTTGAAACTAAAGTTGCAGGTATCGGTTATTCGATTATTGTTAATAAGGAAGTTACTGTTACTTCATTAACGTTAAAACAAATACAAGATATCTTCTCAGGAACAATTACTAATTGGAAAGATGTTGGAGGCAAGGACGAGAAAATAAATGTGATAAATCGTCCAGCTGCTTCTGGGACAAGAGCAGCTTTCGAAAAAACCGTTATGAGTGGTGTGAAAATAAACGATTCAGTCGGTACAGTCCAAGATTCAAATGGAGCTGTTGAACAAGCAATAAATAGTACTCCAGGGACGATTTCTTATTTAGCAAATTCATATCTCGTTGGAGATAAAAAGAATGCTTTAACGATTGTTCAAATAGATGGAAATGATTCTTCAATTGATAATATAACAAATGGAAAATATCCATTTTACTCATATGAGTACATGATTACAAAAGGTGATTTAAAAGACCCAGTAAAAAGTTATATAGATTTTGTTCAAGGCGATGATTTTTCAGCGAAAGTTGAAGAAATGGGTTATATACCGATGTCCAAAATGGGTAATTTAAAATAATGATCTAACTCAAAAGGGTGTTCTATTTCAAATTAAGTTTGATTAGGCACCCTTTATTAGCACTAAAATTATTATTAGGAGTTATTTATGAAAATAAGAAAAAGAAATTACTTTGCAAATGAATACTTAGGTAGAACATTAGTAACCTTTTGCGGTATTTTAATGGTACTTACCACAATTTTGATTATTATTTTTATTGTAGGTAAAGGAATACAATCATTTACTCAGAGTAATATTTCATTATTTGAAATGCTATTTTCTCCTGATTGGAGCCCTAATGACGCACAAAATCCTAGGTTTGGAGCATTAAAATTTATTACTGGTTCAATCGTAGTATCAATTGGGGCAGTCATTATTGCAGCACCAATTGCAATCGCATTAGCTATATTTATGAATTATATTTCACCGATTTTTGGAGATAAAATATTAAAACCTGTTTTAGAAATACTAGTAGGTATCCCTTCAGTTGTCTACGGATTTCTGGGAGTAACAATCTTAGTCCCGATTATTCGTAATCAAATTGGTGGAGTTGGTTTTAGTTTAATCGCAGGAATAATTGTATTGAGTATCATGATTCTTCCAACAATTGCAAGTATAGCATCAGATGCTATTAGAGCAGTTCCGAAAGATTATTTAGAGGCTTCTTATGGGTTAGGTTCTACTCGATGGCAAGCAATTAGTAAGGCTATTGTTCCTGCTGCGACCACTAATGTATTAACTGGTGTAGTACTAGGTTTAGCTAGAGCTTTTGGGGAAGCTTTAGCTGTTCAAATGGTTATTGGTAATACACTTCAATTTCCTAAAAGCATTTTTGATCCCACTGTCACATTAACTGGTATATTAACAATGGATATGGCTAATACGATGAATGGAACCTCATGGAACAATGCATTATGGTCATTGGCAATGATTTTACTACTGATTTCATTTTTCTTTATATTAATTATTCGATTAATAGGTAAAAGATAGGGGGAACAAGTATAATGAATGCTCGAAGTATTGATAAATTATGGACAATCATTCTCTATATTGTTTCATTAATTATTGTATTACTACTTATTTATCTACTATGGGAAATCATTTCAAAAGGATGGGGATTTTGGGACCCAAATTTTTTATTTGGAAGACCAAGTAATACGCAAGCCGGGGGTGGCATTGGCCCACAATTATTTAATTCATTTTATATTTTAGTATTAACATTGGTGATTTCTATACCTCTAGGATTAGGATCAGGAATTTATTTGGCAGAATATGCAAAGCCAGGGAAATTTCTAAGTTTTGTAAGACTTTGTATAGAAACTTTAGCTTCTTTACCATCTATTGTAGTTGGATTATTCGGTTTACTTGTATTTGTTACAATGACTGGTTGGGGCTATTCTTTAATTGGGGGATCACTCGGAATTACAATATTAAATCTCCCAAGTCTTACCCGTGTATCAGAAACTGCACTACTAGATGTTCCGAAAAATATTAAAGAAGGTAGTTTTGGTTTAGGGGCTACAAAATGGCAAACAATTGTTAAAATTAGTATTCCTACAGCAATTCCACAACTTATCACTGGGATTATTCTATCAGCAGGCAGAATATTTGGAGAAGCAGCAGCTTTAATCTATACGGCAGGATTAACAACTCCAGTTTTAAATTCGGTAGCACCAATTAATAGTCAAATGAATCCATTTAATATTTTTCGACCTGCAGAAACATTAGCAGTTCATATTTGGAAACTGAATTCAGAAGGTATTGTCCCAGACGCTAAAGAAATTGCTGCAAAGTCCGCTGCAGTTTTGATCGTAATGGTTCTATTATTTAATCTATTAGCTCGATTAATTGCTAATTTTATTCATAGAAGATACACGGGTACTAAAAGAAAAGTAAAATCAATTACGTGAATAATCCGAATATTTTAAAGGGAAACAGAATTTTATAAATATGAGATTTAATAGCAATCCGTCAACTTTAATTATTTTCTGGTGTATGAAGCTGGTAAAATTATAAAGTATTCTAACACGATTATCCAAAGAAGTATATAACCATAAAATTAATGAATCATATGCAATAAGTGAATGCTTTAGTTGAAGATCATTTACTGCTTAAGCTGGTTAAAGGCAGCTTTTTGTGGGACACAGCAGTCGCATTGGGTGCTGACTTAGTCAGTTTCCTTCATATACTTATCTAGACAAGACGAAGACTCGGTATAACCACTAAATCAAGTTACCGAGGTAAAACCGTTTGAATGAACAACAAGGAAAGGCTTGAAATAAGTAATAAATCAAGAGTGAGATACAAATTACACAGTTTTATGGTTAATTAATTTCACTTTTGAGGACAGTTTGAAATTTAGAAGTTATTCTACATTAAATCAAAAAGGCACAGATTTTTTCTGGGCCTTTGTTCTGATATAGAATATACTCCTATTGACTATAATCGATAGAATTACATTTTCATATTATTAAAAAGAACACTAAATCGCAAATGTTTCTTTTGATTAGAGGATAACGTTCTATAAAATCAGCTAATCCATCATTTTCAGAATGTCCTAAAAACAAAATTAGGTGCTGCTTTAACTTCTTCGCTAGCGTTCCCCATAGCCACACACCTATACCAATATGACGAAGCATTTCAATATCATTTGGTTTAATCGATATGAATGAAGTAGGTCTTCAATAGTAAACCATTTCAAAACCGTCAATCCAATTTATGACTTCAGCTTCCTTTTTAAACAAATCAGATATTTTTTCATTTAAAGTCAACTAGCTGTATGGATAATAACATTACAAGTGTTTTTAGCAGTCAGAAGATGGAGTAATTCTTTGTTCACTGTGACTGTTTCCATTAGCACCAATCTTCCTGTTATCGATCTGTGAGTCTACAAATCTTATTAATTTTAAAATGTTAGTGTTTTGTTATCAATGTGATATTGAGTAAGAAAGCAAGAAGTAATACCTTTACATGAGTACATAATTTCTTTAAAGACGATTTTGATTTAATTTGATCAATGTGAAAAAGGGTGAAATGTAATGTTTTATTTATTATTAGTAGTTTTAGGGTACATTCTGTTAATTCTACCTGTATATGTATGCGCAATAATTCTTTGTGTGGGTTCATTGTGTTCTTTTATTGCAATTTATATTGAATTAACAATTTTAGAGAAAAAAGTAAGAGCTAATTTATTATAATCTATCTAAATATTAATTATTTTAACTATAAGGGAAATACAATTATTTGCGAAAAGAAGAGTGTAGAATTTTAAATATTCTACACTCTTTTTCATTCGTTTTTATCTATTACATATCCTCTTGTTCAAACATATAACCATATCGAGGGACAGAAACAATCTTTTGACCGTATTTACCTAATTTCTTACGTAATCTATATAAAAGAGTATTAATTTCTTCTCGTCCTACATCAGGCTGCTCAACGTCATTCGTAATTCGTTCCGGCCAAACATTTATTTTAATTTCGTTATAGCTAACTGCGCTATTGGCTCTTTGATATAACAACAAAAATAATTCTGTATCTTTACTAGTTAGATGGATTCTTACACCATCAATTAAAATTTCTCTTTTAACTAAATTCACAGTTAAACCATTGAAATCGTTTAGGTGTTTATCTAAAACTAATGGTATATCAAGTGTGTCTCCAAGGTTCTGCTCTAATAGATTATGAAAAATAAGTACAGCGGCACCACTTGCAAGACTAATACAATCGCCATCACGAAGGAAAAATGGTTTATTTTTCTCTATAGAAATATGATTTACTTGTGTTCCATGTTTACTCATGAGATCAACGATTGTGTAATTTTCTTCTTTATCGAAACTAATTAAAGCATGTTTTCTTGAAATATATTGACTTGTGAAAGGAATATCTGGGAAATCATCTCCCCATGTACGCCCTAGCAATGTTTCATTAAAGGAAATAGGAATTCTGTTCTGATTTGTGGCTGTTTCTCCTTGCTTGATAGAAAGATACACGTTTTGAATACTCATGAAGTTACTCCTTTGAAAACTAATCTAGTTAAACCAAAAAAGAGTATATCATATGCAACTAATTTGTAAAGAGAATTCATTATTTATGGTGTCTTCTAATGAGGAAAAAAGAAGGAACTAGATTATTAACTTTTTAAAAGAGTACTTTAAATTCAATACTAATTTAACATAAAATTAATCTGTTAGAGGTTTGTTATCAATTTGTTATTAAACTACTATTCAATTTATAATCTTAAAAATGTTAAAAACTAATTAGTGCGTTAGTTTGTCAAATTAAATTGTAAAGAGCTAATCGACAAGTATTCGATTAGCTCATTTTTCTGTGAATTCAGGCATACTTACAATTATTTCAGCTTAGGATTTTTATTTAGCGTCTCAATATTTTTATTTCTTTCTCCGCCATCAGATAGGTCTTCAGAAAATTCATGGTCGGCTTTTTTACCTAACATAAGCTCAGATGTACGAATTGTGCTAGATGGCAAATTATTATTCGTTGCAGCTTGCTCGTTCCATTTACTCATAAATATCACCTCTTAAGATTAGTATTAGAATTTGTCCATGTATTTATTTAGAATCATGTAAAAAAATGAGTAGGCTAGAGGAGACTTGGGTTTATCCAATCGTTCTTATTTATACAGCTTTGTACATCCATTAATTAGAATACTTTACCAGTTCTCTCATATCGTTTAATAGAAGGACACGTAGTGAATGAATTGTGTTATATGGAAGAGAGGATGCTGGATGAAGAAACGATTTGCAACGTATTATCCATATGAACAAAAATTAGTGATCGAGGGTCATCAAAATCTCATTCAAGGGGAAATGAAAAATGGACAATCGTTTGTTGATTCAAGATTCATGTTCGCTCATGTGGCCAAAGAAATAGGAAAGAAAGTGGTACTTGTCGGGTGCGGAGTAGGTATAGTAGGATTACTGATTCCAACGAGTAAACTTTTCCTATACCCATTACGCATGATCATAGACAATGCTTACGATCATGTAATCGATTGGGTGCATTATGATGTTGGTCATCACATTCACAACTTTTTATCAATGAAGATCAGTTCGGGTGACTATATTGCTTCGATTGATACACATCAATCACCTAGTAGCCCGCTTGCAAAAGATGGTCATGATATCCTAGACAAAATTGATGGAAAAATGAAGAATCATTTCGAAGGAGTTAAAGATTTTCTGGAACGAAATAGATAAAGACAAAACTCCTTGCCTTGTTGAGGAGTTTTTAATTTGGTCATCAAATGTGTTTACTCTTATTTAAATTTCTAATAACATTGGTAAATAAGTGGAAGTAACATATTTATGAGATATATATTGACAGAAACGAGGATATTGCAGGCGTTAATCTCCTCAATAAATATCGAGTGAAAGGAGTACGATAATGGATTTAATCTTTGATCACCTTGTTTGGTTCTTTAAGAAACCGGAGACAGCAATTTTACCCTTAAAGCAAAGAGGTATTCATGTTGTGAAGGGAGGACGTCATGAATCTTGGGGAACATATAATACCCTAACTTATTTTGGCTTAAGTTATATTGAATTTTTAGGAATTGAAAATTTATCAATAGCTGAAAAACATGAGGAAAATCGATTAATTACGCAAATCGTAGAACAACTAGCAAAAGAAAGTCTGGAAGGTCCTGCGACAATAGCGATCCGAACAAATCAAATTGAAGAACTAGCAATAAAACTTAAAGCAGAAGGACTTACAGTTTATGGACCGCTTACTGGGGAGAGAGTTCGTGCTGATGGCCAGGTAATTAGGTGGTCATTATTATTCCCTGAATACCCGAAAAAAAATGTTAAGTTACCATTTTTTATTGAATGGGAAAAATCAGATGAACAAAGGTATTTGGAATTTGAAGAACAAGGACTGATTCGTTCACATAAATTAGGCGAACCAAAATTGGAAAGTGTTGGTTTTGTCGTAAATAATTTAGATGAGACATTAGAAATTTGGGAGAATTTGTTTGGCCTTAAACAAGGCGAGGAGTACATTGATACGGAAATCAATGCACGTTGTATAAGAATAAAATTGAGCGGAACTAATTTACTATTTTGTACACCAATTGGTAATGGTCCAGCTGCTAAAGTATTAAAAGAAAAAGGGGAGACACCTTTTTTAGTGAACCTTACTGACACAAATCAAAGTCACTTTTTTGAAATGTTAGATGGTTATTGGAGGTTCCAATAATCTATTCAAAGGTTAATCCATTACATATTTATTAAACAAACATCAATATTAAGTTATCAATTACTCAAGATTAGAGAAGTTACAAAAGAGCAACAGCCATTTTTGGCTGCTTTTTTTATTTACTAACGATTAGATCAGTGAATTTAAAAAAAGAGGAATTGTTTCTTAATTACAAATAAATAAAATTTGATTTAAATCATTCTTTCGAGATCGTTCCGGTTGTCTTAATCCTTTTTGTTTGTAGAAACTTTAACAGGTTACATTGGGTATACGAACGTTATTGTAACTAGGATAACACCAGTTGGAATAAGTGTATTCTTGTCAACTCTTGAGACATCAAAGTTGCTTTAGTATCAACCTAGCGATAAAGGATGTCAATTATTACCTATTCATTAAATTAGCGAACTGTCACGATTCATAAATAGTTTCATAATAATAGGGGGCTCTTTAATTCTTTGATGTGATATATATAATTCAAATTTTCATTGATTTTTAATGTAACTTTAAGTGGAAATTTAGTTTCTGGGTGTAAGGTTTGAAGTATCAGTTTAATACAGCACATTGTAAAAAAATACTATTTGGAGGGAATAATGTGGATATTCATAAAGTTTATATTGATGGATCAGAAATTCCATTTCAAAATGGATCATTTACATTTTTTAATTTTGGTAATAATTTAAAAATTGAACTTGAACTGGTTGTTCATCATACAGTATTAAACTTTTTAAATACATTAAATTATTATAAGGAACGAGTAAATATCTTTTTAAATCACAATAAACAAATTAATGGGGATTTTGAAATTCGCACAGGGGTAACGAGCATCCACTTAGTTAGTAATGTAAAGGAAATAGAAGGCATTGAAAATTTATCGGCAATATCTTATGGAAAAACAACGATTCAAACTCAAATAGATGAGGGTATTCCATTAGACAACGAGTTAAAAGGAAAACCGTCTTTACTCATAAATATTTTACGTTCCATTCTGGAAAATGAAATAAAAGATGAGGGAAATAAAGTTTTTGTCAGTTCACTTTTAAATAAACTTAAAAAGGGAGAACAACTAAATTCTTTTGACTTATATATAAAAGATGAATTGTGCTATTTAATTGAAGAAAATTTAACTAAAGTAAAATAAAAAGTAATTTGCAATCTTTAATATGAGAAAATATAACGCTGTAATAATAATAATCAATAAATCTGGAAGTAATTACATGGTGCCAATTTATGACGCCAACCTAACAAAACACGAAAAGTCATTCCCATTTTATATTGGTTTACTGGATATTTTTTATAGCGTTGCAAAGAGCTTGTAAAAAACTTGTAAAAAGAGTGTAGTCTAATTTGCATAAAATTGTTACATTTCTAAGTTAACATATATAAGTATATGTCAAGCTTAGGGAGATAACGATGAAACGAATAATTAATAAATTAATATTAGTAGCTGCAAGTTTATCATTTACTATACTTCCAAATGGTGTACTTGCAGAGAATATAGATAATACAAAGATTAAGAGTATTCAAGATAAACGAGTAAAAGTTCAAAAAGAAGCAGAAAAAGCAAAAAATGAGATGGATCAATTAAATGATCAAAAAAAATTGTTATTAAACTCTTTAAATACAATTAACACATCAATTGAGGATGCGAAAATAAAGAAGAGTCAAAAAGAGGCAGAATTAATAAATGGTAAAAAAGAAATAGAAAAATTACAAGCTGAAATAGAGGAATTGCAAAAACGTTTAGATCAACGTCAAGTAATTATAAATAATCGTTTAGTTACAATACAAAAATCAGGTGGAAATAACTCATATTTAGACGTTATTTTTGATGCAAAAGGTATTGGTGATTTAGTTCAACGAATAAACGCTATTGGTAAATTTATGAATACTGACCAAGACATCGTTAAGGAACAACAAAACGATATTGAAAAAGTTGAATTAAAAAAGAAAGACTTTATGTTAACTCAACATAAGTTGGAAAATGATAAAAAAGATCTTCAAAATTTAGAACGTTCACTTGTTAATCAAGAAATTCAAATGAATGCTATTCTAAGTAAACTTAAGGATGATGTATCTGAAAAGGAACAGGATATTTTAAGTTTAGAAGAACAGGAAGATCTATTAAAAGAACAGGAAAAAGCAATAAAAGTCGCTTCAAGTATTTCAGGTGGTAATTTTACTCGACCAGCGGAAGGCTATTTATCTTCAGGTTTTGGATATCGATCATTTGATCATGAAACGCATTATGGCGTAGATATTGCTAAGAATGGAAGTACACCGATTGTCTCAGTAGCAAATGGCGTTGTAATAAGAGCTTACCATTCATCTAGTTACGGTAATGTTGTCTTTATTACACATAATATTAAAGGAAAAGTATTTACATCAGTTTATGCTCATATGCAAAATTATCAAGTCTCAGCAGGGCAAACTGTTTCAAAAGGACAAAAAATTGGAACAATGGGAAATTCGGGGCATTCTTTTGGTCAGCATCTTCACTTTGAATTGCATGCTGGTCAATGGAATGAGGCAAAATCAAACGCAGTAAATCCAGCAAAGTATATTAACTTTTAAACTTTTATAACACTATTTTTATAAATATAAATTGTAAAGAGCTAATCGCCAAGTAATCGATTAGCTCTTTTTTTACTGTTAATTGATGCATACTTTCAATTATTTCACCTTTGAATTTTTATTAAGCATTTCAATATTTTGATTTCTTTCTCCTCCATCAGAAAGGTCATCTGAAAATTCATGGTCTGCTTTTTTACCTAGTAGAAGCTCAGATGAACGGATTGTGCTAGACGGTAAATTATTATTCGCTGCTGCTTGTTCATTCCATTTACCCATTAATATCACCTTGGAGTTATAACAATACAGATTTTGCTTCATGGAACAATCCTAATAAACATCAGTCCTCAATTGGTTGAATTGAATTGAATCGAATGGGAGCATGTCAAACAGTAGAATCAGCGGAATGGAGATGAACTTATAAACTTATACGTTTCGATTAAGTTTAAAATAATATTATTTAAATTGACATATTTAAAATAAATATTATCAGCGGTATTTTGTATAATCAAATTATGTACCAAACATAAAACATTAAGGTTGGTATGATGCTAATAATTAAATTAAGACATCCCTTTACGTAATAGAAGGAATTCATGTAACTTTTGTAGAAATTACTAATCGATTAATATTTAAAGTGCTTGCTTAGTCCAGACTTGACTCTAACTGATGTGAATTTTAAGGAAATGTTGAGGTACTTCCTTTTGAACAAGTAAAAAAAGTTATGGGGGAATGCCTAAGGTTACACATAGAGATGCCGAGAGGGTACTAATGAAATACTTTCCTGTAGGATAGACTAATTTATAATACAAAATTAATGTTCAATTCAGTATAAACGTTTAAAAATTATAATTGCTAATGGAAATGATTGCGAGGACGCGAATAAATGCAGATGAACTTACCTGTTATTCTAATACCAGCTCTGAGTCCAGATGATCGATTGATCCATTTGGTTAAGGAATTGAAGTCTAAATTTAATCCATATATTATAGTCGTTAACGATGGTAGCGATGCAAAGTACAATGGAATTTTTCAGAATTTACGTCAAGTAGACCGATGTACCGTTCTTGAGCACCCTCACAACCTAGGAAAAGGGATGGCGCTTAAGACGGGGATTTCATATTTTTTAAAAAATTTCTCGAATTCGGCTGGTCTTGTGACAGCAGACTGTGACGGACAGCATACACCGAAGGATATTGATCAAGTGGCAAGAGCTTTGATGGCATCGCCAGATAATTTAATCTTAGGAGTACGAAATTTTTCTGAAGAAAACATACCGTTCCGTAGTCGATTTGGAAACACACTAACTCGTTCAATTTTTAAATATCTAACAGGTTTGTCTATTACGGATACACAAACGGGCTTACGTGGAATTCCCGTTTCATATATGAATTTTTTACTTAATTTGTCTGGTGCGCGGTTTGAATATGAGTTGAATATGCTCCTGGGCTGTAAACAGCAGGGGATTGACATCAAGGAGATACTGATTGATACAATTTATTTAGATAAAAACAGCAGTTCACACTTTAATCCGCTTGTGGATTCTATTAAAATTTATTTTGTGTTCTTTAAGTTTTTATCATCATCTCTTATTTCTTTTGTCGTTGACTATGGGTTATTTGTGCTATTTATTTTTTTATTAGAACATAGAATTGGCACAAGCGCGGCTGTGTTATGGGCTGGCATTATCTCACGGGTCATTTCATCAATCGTTAATTACATATTAAATGCAAAAACCGTTTTTAAACATTCTTCAGCAAGGTCTGTCGTACGCTATTATATTTTATCAGGGATTCAAATGATTGTTTCAGCGTATGGTGTTACTTTCCTACAAGATGCCTTCCACGGCGGAGCGAGTATTTTAAAAATTGTTGTGGACTTATTGCTTTCTTTCAGTAGTTTCAAAATACAAAACGAGTGGGTATTTGAAAAAACAAAGAAACGTCAAAAAGTTAGCAAAGCATAAATTTATTCAGAAAACTAATTAGAATTTTTTTGAATTAGGCGAATCAAGCTAAACGATTCGCTTATTTCTTTGGTAAAGTGAGCTGAATTAATTTTCAAAGTCAAAAGAAAGGTAACAGTTATATGGTAAATAAAATTATTAGACGGATTTTGATTGTGTTGTTCACTATTTTAATAATACTAACTATCGGACTCGGGTTCGTACATAACCTAATTTTAGATAAAAAAGCAGTTGTGACAAATTCTCTGATTCCGAAAGATTCACCAAAAAGAATGATGCTTATTTTTCCGCATCCAGATGACGAAATTACCGTTTCTGGAGAAGTTTTTCGTGAGATTCACGAAGAAAACGCCAAGGTAACGATGGTTGTTTTGACGGAAGGAGAAGCGGGAAAAACAGGTGGTGTAGTCTCGAAAGATAAGCTCGGAAAAGCACGCGAGAAAGAAGGAGAGCTTGCAGCAAAAACACTAGGCGTAACACCAGTTCAAGCAACTTTCCCAGATGCCAAGCTTTCTGAAGTCAATCCAATCGAGTTGAAAAACTACATTTATCAACAAATAAAAAAATATAAACCTACGACGATTCTCACTTACGATGATGTTGTGGGATATTATGGGCACCCAGATCATATTTTTGCGGCAAAAATGGTTCGAGAAGTGTTTCGTGAGCATAAGGACGATTCGTCTTTTTCTGCTAAAAGATTATACATGGTGACACTGCCACCGAAAGTCTGGGATGGTCTTTCAAAGTTTGGAAAGAAACTTCAGGAAAAATATCCACTTAGGGAGAATCAAAGACCACCGACACCAACTAATGCTGTGATTGTTAAAGACTATGGTAAGAAGATAGATGAGTTAGCAAAGGGATACAAAACGCAGCAGCAGGCTGTAGATGCATTGCTTCCAGGGCATCGGCAGATTCCTTATTGGATTTATTTTAAGGTGCTAGATCGGGAGTATTTTTATTTAGCTGAAGAGAATTAATGCTTTGGGTTGTGTAGTTTGTAAAGTTGACGCGAAAGATTTTTGTTATTTAGTAAAAAAGCTCCCGAAGTTGATTTCGGGAGCTTTTTTCATGATTTGAGAGTTATATTAATTGAAGCACATTTTGAGAATAAAAAAATTTCATACGAACTAAATATAATTCGAAGTAAACAAAGTGTTGTCTTTGCACAGTAGGGTAGTAAAAAATAGCAATCCTTATGTTAATGATTTTTTCTAGTTTACATAATATATATTATAGGAAGTTGAAGTAAAAACACTATTTCCCATCTCAATAAGCAAGTATTCTTAGTGTTTTGAGATGAAATGGAAAAATTCAACAATTTGAATAATCAGATCAAAAAAATTAATTTATTTTAAATACTAATTAATTTAATAAGTAATAATTCTATATTGTAATTTAATATATGAGTAAAAATTAATAAATAAAAAATTCTTCAAAAAATAAAAATTATATTAGTTAATTTGTTTTAGTTTCTACAGCAATTCAAACTTTTATTGTTTGTTTATTTCACTCACTAATTGTGTTGAATTTTTTTTATTTCAATTACCGTTCCATCATTAAAAATAATATTTCTAACCCTTAATAAGCTCTATTTTTAAAATCATATATCCTTTAATATTAATACTCTCCTTTAAAATTTCTCCATGTGATATCTCTCGCAATGTGTGTTCCAATAAAAAACATCACTTTTAAGCGATGTTTTTTAAAGTTAGTTACTTAACGATCCGTTTCAGTATATGTAATTCCTAAGTATCTTTGTGTTCTTGGTTCAAATTCTACATTTACATATACCCCGAATTCCCTGCTTCCATCTTTTGATCTTAACCATAATTTGAATTTTTCTACTGAGACTGTTGGTGTTTTTTGTTCTCTACCAATGTGTAAATAATCTATTACATCCGCTTGCGGATATCTTTGGATTGTTGTCTCAACTGCAATTTTCCCCCATTTAGCATATGGAGGCTCATAAACTGGTTGTGCAGTAGCTGGGTTTACTTTGCAAAAAATACAAAATAAGAATGAGAAAATGAAAATGGCTCTAAATGTTCTTTTCATAATACCTCCTCCTTTTTGCTCCTATCCTTACTATTCGACCCCTCTGCGCTATCTATCCGTTTCTTGTTTGTGCAATTTATATCAGTTTTTACGCTTTTTACTAATAAAAAGAAATTTTTTACAAATAGTAATCCTATATGTATTTGAATAAGGAGGATTTATTTTGCAAAAGAATTTTCACTTTAAAACTGCATTTATTATCTTATGCATAATATGTATTTCACTGATTACTTTAAATATTTACTTACCCCCTAAAAAAGAAGTTAATGCCTTTAGTAGTCAAGTACTCAGCCGTGGTTCAACTGGCGATGATGTTAAGGAGCTTCAAGAGCGACTAATATTTATAGGATTTCTTGACGATAATCCTGATGGAGTTTTTGGCTGGAATACTTACTGGGCTCTTCGTAATTTTCAAAAGGAATTTGGTATGAAGGTTGATGGAATTGCAGGTACCAAATTAAAAGAAAAGCTTACGAAGGCTACCAAAAATTATAAAGGTACTGCATCAAATAACACAGCAAATAATAATACATCGAATAATAAACCAGCTAAACCGAATACAAATAAACCTAATAATTCGAATTCAAAACCAAATAATAAACCGATTGCAAATGCCCCGAATGGTTATACAGATAACGATATAAAATTAATGGCAAATGCAGTATATGGAGAATCACGTGGTGAGCCATACATTGGTCAAGTTGCTGTTGCTGCAGTCATTTTAAACCGTTTAACGAACGCTTCTTTTCCAAATTCAATAGCAGGTGTCATTTATCAACCAGGTGCTTTTACAGCTGTAGCTGACGGTCAAATTAATTTAACACCTAATGCACAGGCTAAAAAAGCAGTAATTGATGCAATAAATGGCTGGGATCCAACTACAGGATGTATCTATTATTACAATCCTAAAACAGCTACAAATCAATGGATTCGTGGCCGCCCTATTATCTTAACTATTGGTCAACATATTTTTTGTAAATAATTGTAGTGAGGTGTCATTATGAAAGGTAGTTGGATTGTTGCAGGTGCTTTAGCAGCCGCTCTAATCGGAACTGGTTATTGGGGATATACGCAAAATCGCGATCTGAAAGAAATGAATTTAAAAGCCGAAAATAATTATCAAAGAGCTTTTAATGAACTAACATTTGATATGGATTTATTACACGATAAAATCGGTACGACATTAGCAATGAATTCAAGAACGTCTCTCTCCCCTGCTTTAGCAGATGTATGGCGTCTCTCGATTCAAGCTAAATCAGATATTGCACAGCTTCCACTAAAATTTGTGCCTTTTGATAAAACGCAGGCCTTTTTAACAGGAGTCGGAAATTTTAGCTATAAAACAGCGGTTCGGGATTTAAATAAAGAACCTTTAACTGCAAAAGAATATAATAATTTACGTAATATCTATTCAACAGCTGAAAAAATTCAAGATGGATTACGGAATGTACAAACAAACATCATGAATAAGAACTTAAGCTGGATTGATGTTGGTCAAATAGCTGAAGAAAAAGAAGCACCTCGAGACAATAGTATCATAGATGGTTTTAAACATATTGAGCAAGTAAAAGCAACTACAGACAATGATTTCGGTCCTACGTTTTCAAATGGTCAAGAAGAATCTAAAGGCTTAAAGAAGTTAACTGGTAAAAAAATTGATGAAAATGAAGCTAAAAAAATTGCTGAAGACGCTGTACCGCTCAAAAATGTAACGAAAATCCAAGTGACTAGAAGTCAAAGCGATAATAAACGATTTGAACCTTTTTACTCAGTTTCGATGGCTCACAAAAACCCAGTAGCTGATACGTATATGGAAATAACTGAAACTGCTGGCTTGCCAATCTTCTTTATTACAAATAGACCAATATCGAAACAGCAAATCAGTTTAGACGATGCAGTGAAAAAAGGTTTAAGCTATTTAAATTCAAAAAACTATAAGAACATGGAACTATATGATAGTTCACAATACGATACGATTGGCGTACTTCAAATGGTTAAATCAATTGATGACGTACGCATCTATCCAGAAGCAATTCAATTAAAGGTTGCATTAGATAACGGTCAAATCATCGGATTTAATGCTAAAAACTATATTACGTCAAACCATGTACGTAAAATCCCTACTCCTAAGCTTACACTTGAGCAAGCAAAAGCAAAGCTTAATAAAAATGTTAAAGTTGAAGAAGAACGTTTAGCTGTTATCTTAAATGATTTTAATAAAGAAGTTCTTACTTATGAATTTTTAGGTACATATAATCACGATACATATGATATCTTTATAAATGCAACGACTGGTGATGAAGAAAAAGTTAAAAAACTTTGAGTAATATCAAAAAAGCACAGGTTTATTACTTCCTGTGCTTTTTTATGTAGAAACGATTTAATTTAATTGCATTAATATGTTCGGATCTTTAATTTTTTGATCCTGAGCTAATAAAACAACTTTTGATAAAATTTCGGCTGTTTTTGGATCCTCATCAATAAATGGTAAAAAGATTTTCCCTCTATGCTGTGAATGAACTGGGATAATATATAAAGCTCCTTTCGCATTCTTATAAGTGTTTCCACTTCCAAGATGTACGTTGTATTCACCAAGTTTTCCATATATTTTTGCATGATTTTGAGAGAAATCAACATTTGAGATTTTCATTAATCTAAGTGACTCATGAATAATTGCTTTTCGCATCTCAATGGTTGAAAAGCTTGCCTCGGGATCTACTCCTCCAACATGAGCTATACTTACAACCAAATCAACATCTCTCATAACCTCAGAGAAAATAATAGTCGGTATATCCTCAATTGAAATGTTTTCATATGTTTTACGATTAATAAATTCTATGGTCTCTAATGTAGGTGCTTCAACATCAGATGGCGAAAACCAATCCGCTGCAGCATAAATCTTAACAATAATATTTTCCTTATAAAAAACCTTCTGTAATCCCTCTTCGTAACTTGCTGTCCATACACGGCTTTTTAATAACGACACGGTTTTTCTTGGTTGTACCTGATGCCCTTCATATCTTCTCGAAATTTTACCATTTGCTAATTCATCAATAGTTGGTAAATATAATTCTCGGAAAACTTGTTTAAAAGGTTGAACGATTTTATTTTCAAAAATAAATTTTTGACATTCACTCCACATACCGCTCTTATATAAATGTGTAGGATGTGCAATTTTTAAGAAATCCGAACCGCTTAGTTGATATTCGTTACCATTTGGACTTATCAGCTTGTTATCTTCAAAAAATCCAATTTTATTTTCCTTCACAAATAAAAGCTTACTCATTAGTTGTTTTACAATCATATTTTTAGTCAAATTATCTAACTCTTTAACTGTAAATATCGTTTCTGAAACCATCGATTTTTCTAACTCAGTTTTTGCTCTTCTTAATTGATCTTTAATTTCTTTCTTTACTTCAGTCAATTTCAAAATATACTCATGCTTTTTATATTTAGCTGGAATGGATTTTAAAGCTTTGTCGTTTTTATCAATGATGAAATTAACTGCCCCTTTTTCATTTAATTCAAGTCTAATCATTAGTTCATCAATCTTTTTGGGCTCAAAATAGATGATATATTCCTCCGCCTTTTTAGATTCCAAATCCCATGTCATTCGAATGGTATCTGAATAGCCAGCATTTCTAGCTAGATTTCCTAATGCAATTTCGACTATTTTCGCTTCACTAGCTCTTCTTTGGGCTCCATACTGTTTGCTTTCCTTTAAAAATTGTTGAATAAATTCATAGCGAATAACTAAATCTTTTGTAGTTGAATTATCTAAAGGAACTAAACTATAGCATAATAAGTGCTCTTTATTTCGTTTATCGACTACAGAAGTCTTTAGATTTTCTAAATTTAATTTTCCTAGAACAGCATCAGCAAATAATTGTGATCTACGGTGATTTGCCCCTCCTGAAATATATTTGGCGCAATCGTAAAGGATCTCAAAACGTTCTGATCCTAACTCTTTATACGCCTCAGTAAACCAATTAATGTCAAATGCACCATCATTAAATTGAATAGGCTCAATTGGAGAGTAATGTGCGACGATCGCAGCCTTTTTATCCTCAAAATCTTCGTTAATATGTGCATGGAAATACCATGCAGCACTTTTTAACCCGCTCCAATTTAAATAGTAAGAAACGAGATCAAGCCATTGCGGCGCATACATCGCAGCTTCAAGTAAACGTTTTTCTGATATTTCTTTATCATTTAATAAGTTAAATAGGATTTCAACATGATCATGTTCATTCGGATAACATGCTCTTAACAATGAACTCAACGATTCTTTCTTAGAAATTTCTTCACCACTTGCGTAAAAATATCCTCGAACAAATCCTTCATCGCCAAGCCTTTCAAGAATTTGAACAAAGTAAGAAGTACCTTCAAAATAATCAATCCCACCAGCAAAATTCGATACACTTGTTGCTAAATCTCCCCGCTTTAATTCAATCTCTAAAACCTTTTCTAGTATTTTTTTTGCTATTTTAGCGATTTCAGGGTATTTCTTTACTAATTCACTGTTTTCAACATAGATTTCCCTAAAGAATTTAGTTCGTTTTGGATCACTCAGAATTTCTTTAAGAAGCTCATTTTCATCTATTACATTTAAATTGTAAGCACGTATTAAATCTTCTGGTGAGTTTTTAAATAAACGCTTTTTACAGTAATGGTAAAGATAATTTTTATATTCATAGTACTTAATAAATGATTCATCGTCATAAATTGATTCTTCTAACCATTCAATTAACGACTCAGACAAATAATCATAAATCTTAAGCCAATTTGATCCATCTGCAATGAGTATTGAAAACGACTTTAGTTGATTTAATAGATAATGGAATTTATCTTCTTTAGGCAGATCATTAAAATATGCTTCGATAATACTTCTAATTTGTTGTTCGTAATTCAGCTCAACAAACGTTTTGCCTACTTTTTTTAAGCTCGAAATAGGAAAAAATGAAGTAAGTAAGTCTTTCTGACGGCTATTTAATGGAGTAAGATTTTCTTCATCAGTTAAATCATAATTTCGATACTTATAATCCCAAGGGCTAAATGTATGATCGTAGTAATTTACTAAGTCTTGTCCATTTAAATAAAACCATAATTCAATTATTTGGTTGGTACGAAGACCACTAGAAATCAAATAGTTTTTCCAAACATCAGGTAAAGGTAATTGATCTATCATTTTTAAGTCATCTGATTTATAATGTCTTATCATCTCTATATGACTACCTAATAAAACGAATTCTTTCTGTCCATCCCAATATTCGATTTCAAATTCATAATCTTTATTTTCATGTATTAGCTCTGTTAAACCATTTAGAAAAGATAAAATTGTCGCTTTATTAAGTGTAAACCATTCTTTTTGTTGGTATGATTTTTCAATTTCAAGCTTTCGAACTGGCCTAATTTTACTTGGGTCATATAAACCAAATCCATTTTTTTCGTTCCATTCTTGCTTTGTTAATTTATCAATCTGCAACCGCTCATTTTCCGTTGGATTAGAAATTAAATGGAGTAATTCCTTATATTGATCAAAGTTGGATTTGTGTACGTTATGTTCTTTCGTTTGGTTTACAATATCCAATGCCCCAAGACGTTGTTGAGCTTTCTTACTACTCAATAAACGTTTTAACGATACCTTTAACTGTTTGTCCTTAAGCTTTAATAGTAAATGGATTGCTTCTTGTCTAACTAATGGTGTTTTAAGCGTAAGTAATGCCTCAATTCGTGCGATATCAGAGTCGTTAAAAGACGTTATTTTTTTAATTTTAGCTATAGCATCTTCTCTTATTAATACACTTCTATCTGATAAAGCATTAAAAAGATATTCCTTTTGAGTTGGGTCATCAATATTTACGATAAAATAGTCTAAGAACTGAGATCTAGTTTCAGCGCTCATATATTTTTTGTACTCCATTAGTTGAGCAATCCAATTATGATCTAAATCATACGCCGTTAAATAGATTAAAATTTGAATAATCGTATCCGGTGAATATGTTATTTCCATCTGTTTAAATGCGCTAGAATTTAGTACTTTGTTTGCTTTAGGACCATGTTCTACGAGATTACAAAAATAATTGAACTGCTTAGTACGTTCAAGTTTATCTTGTAAAAGCGGTTCTTTATAATATAAAAATTTATTTTCATTTCCACTTAAAAAGTTATATCTCGTTGAACAACGATATGGATAATTTTTAATCGTCCAGGCTTGCAATTCTATATCTGTTTGTTCGAAATGATTAGTTAATAGAGAATAAATAAGTTGTTTATTTTCTAATTGGCCAATTAAATAATGTGCAACTACTTTTTGATAATGTAAGCCGTTTGTTAAAATCAGACTAATTTCATTGATTAAATCAGCTTCCTCATATACACCTTTAGCCCATAAAGAAATATACAGCTGATCTACATTATTTTGAGAAGTCCAATCATTTCGTATATCTTCGTTATTTAATGCTAAAGAAATATAGGTAATAACTTGATTCACGATTCTTTTATTGTTCGACTCAAATTCAACACCAGTCCAAACGGCTAGTGCTCTTACAATCGAACTAAAACGTGTTAAATTATTCTCAATAATTATTTGAAGAAGAAACTTCATTCCATCGATAGTACCTTCATCCATTGTTTCAACTATATTCTGTCTTAAGCCTTCTTGTAGACCCGCAGCTAAAAGTAATTTACCCAAATCTTCATAGCTTTCCTGTTTATGAGATTTAAACATCCCTTTAATCATCCATCTACTTAGTAAAGCCGTATTATTTTCACCGTAAATAATTTCTTTTAGTGAATTTTTTATTTCTTCATTTTTATGGTCAAGTTCATAAGCAATCAAATCACTTAATATGGAATGGTAATCATAGTCTTCACTTAATTCAGAGGGTGTGGTTAGAAGCGTTTTTAAATTCACATCGTGCTGATTCCATCGTACTAATTCAAATGATTTTTCGATCACTTTTTTTGTATGTACTGACATATCCTTCGTTCGAAAAGGTCTTCTATAATAACTTTCTGAATGTGGAAAATCAATTACATGAGCTAGAATATAATCAAATTTGTTTAATTCTTGTTCACCTAATAAAGATTTTATAATGAATCGAATAGGTTCGAAGTATTCGTTTTTAGTTAAGTTTGGATTAGCGGAAAGTAATTTTCTGATTGGGTTAACATAATCGTGATTGTAATAAGAACTACTTTTTGCACCATTAATCATTAATCTAGCAATTTTTAAATGATCTCCGTCAAGTAAATGTAATTTTTCTTCTAAGCTTTGATAATATTCTTTATATTGATTCATGTTGAATTCCTTTCTACCACATACGGCCTGACAGCATCGTTAGTTTTATAAATGTAAACTCGTCATTTTCATGTAAGTCAATGTTTTCTTGAAGATTTTCTATTTCATTATCATTTAAAAATACTTTAAATAAGCCGTCTTGGAATGCTAGTAAAGCAGTAGATATTGCTTCCTTTACATTAGCATTCGTATCATTATTGATCTTATTAAACCCAATCTTACCGACCGTTGATTTCATATTGATTTCATCCTGAGTTAGATAAGGAAGAAACGGAATTCCTATTTCTTTTTGATTAAATGAATTTACGTTTATTGAGAGTAGTTCTTGTATTAATTCTTCAAGGGTTAATGGTTTTTTTTCAATTTCAAATGGTTTTTTTTCTATAAATCCTTTTCGTCTAGATAAACTTTTTAGAGTAATAAAAATCTGCATCTGTCTTTTCTCCTGTAAGGTGATACTTTAATTTTAGTTGATAATTTGGTAACTTGAAATCTATTAATTATTAAAAATCCTTTATTTAAACAGATTTAATAAGACAACAATAGTCCTTGGCGTTTGTACCAAGGATTTAACTTCTAAATAAACATCATGAAATTTATTTAATGAATAAAAGAGCAGAAGATTCTGCTCTTTTTTTATCCATATAAAGTATTAAAATATCTTCAAATACTGAAGCACTACGATACTAACCCCTAAAAAAATAACATAATAGCCAAAAATATTCAGTGACTGTTTTTTTAATAAATTGATCATCCAACTGATGGCTAAATAACCGAATAAGCTTGCGGCTAATGTTCCAAGAAATAACGGGAAAAACGCAATTTGTTCCGCATTTCCACCAAGAAGATCTTTTCCTTGGAATACGATTCCACCTAAAATTGCAGGGGTAGATAGTAAGAATGAAAAATAAGCTGCGCTTTTTCGTTCCATTCCTTTAAATAATGCTGCAGCGATCGTTAAACCTGAACGAGAAACCGCTGGAAATATAGCAAGTGCTTGAAATGAGCCGATGAATAAGGCATCAATCCAAGTTAGCTCCTCCATTGTTTTCTTCCCTTTTCTCCTTTTATCAGCAATAAATAAAATAATACCAGTAAAAATAAACTCCCACCCAATCGTTTTACCTGAAACAGAAATCTCATCAAAAAAATCTTTAAATAATAAGCCTACAATTACAGCGGGTAATGTTCCTACAAATAGTAATAAAGTTAATTTTGAAAAAGGTTTTTTGATCAAACCTTTCCACTCTTTACTGTAAAAAACAAAAACTGCTAATAAAGTACCAATATGCATTAACGTATCTAATAATAAGCCTGCCTCATCTAACCCGAATAAATGTCTACCAATATATAAATGACCGGTACTACTGATTGGGAGAAATTCGGTTAACCCTTGAATGATGCCTAATATAATTGCTTCAAAGTTAGACATAATCAATTCTCCTTTCATTCAAATTAGTAAATTATATGCAAAAAAAATTCAATTCTTGTCCAAATTATTAAAAACAAAATAAAAAAGCATCATGTTAGATGCTTTTTGGATGGTAATCTTGAAAATAACTTACTAGTAGGATCTTCTTTTAATTGGTTTGAAATATAGTTCGTAGCATCTAGTAGTTTTACTTCATCAACATCAGTTGGAATTTCTAGTCGATGTAAAAATGAAATTAAATCTTCCGTTTCAATCATTCTATTTTGTTCATTAGATGGAAAACAACCTCCGAACCCTCCATTTGCTGATTCAAACCGCTGAATCCCATACGAAAGAGAAGTATAGATGTTAGAAATGCCGTTCCCAAAAGTATTATAAAATTGCATCGAACAACGCTCTTTCGGTATTTTTATTAATAAATCCTCCAAAAATAACATAACTTGTTGAGGTGTTACTTTTCCGACCGTATCAACAAATGATAACGCCTCCACACCATCATCTAATAAGCGCGATGCTATATCGATGGCTTTTTGATGACTCACTTTTTCATCGTGACAATCAAATACCGTTGTAATATATGCACGCGATAGCTTTTCATAATCTTTCGTTACTTTTGTCATCTCTTTTATATCTTTCAATGATTGAGTAATCGAGCAATTTTTAACTTTAACATTATATGACTCACTTGTTGAGATAAAAAAGTTAATTTCATCTGCATCTACAACAAATGCTCTCATTAAACTTCTTTTATTTGGTACTAATACTCCATATGTTAGGTGATGATCTCTTTTTAGCTTCAATACTAATTCGGTAGCTTCACTAAACTGTTGTTTATTCGGAAAATTCATTAAAGTGGATACTTCGATATGATTTAATCCACTATCAATCAGATAGTTAATCCATTGTAATTTTTGGTCAATAGATAATCGTGATCCATATTGAAAATTAATACGAGGTCCAATTTCTTTTATAAATACAGACTGTGGCAAATTCAATATGATCGACTCCTATTCTACTTTTTAATTTTTTTACAAGCTCCTCTGTAAATATCCTTGTTTAAATTTTACTTGAGTCGAAAGTTATTTATGATAGACAAAGTAGAATCCTTAAAATAAAAAAAGCTCTCGATAAAAATATCAAGTGCTTTTTTTGAAATAATAGTATTTAATTACTAACCAAAATAAATTAGTGAAACTTCCATTTTTTGCATAAATACCCACTTTCAAAGATATAAACTCGGCATTTCTTGGAAGAATATACATTTATTTGGTAATTTATACTTCTAAGTCTTCGCCTTCTTCAATTACATGGAATAATAGATGAACTAAATGATGAATTGAACTAGAAGCATCAAGTTCAACTTCTTCTTCTTCAGAAGTTTCATCAACGAATTCCAAATCATTTAAATATAAAGCCATGAATTCATAAAAATCTTTCATTGCAAATGAATAGCAAGCAACTGGATCTTCATCTTCTTCATTATATTGAAGGACTAAATGAGATACATTTCCTTCATTATCCTCTGAATCTAAAAACACAAAAAAGCCTATATTCGTATCGATTTCGAATAAATGTCTAGTTCCACCTTCAGTAGACTTATGGTATTCCTCGTCATTCAATTTTTGGATTAACATATTATCTACATTATCTTCTTTGTGAAATGTTACATTAAAAGATTTCATCATCATTCTCCTTTTATATCGATTAATCAACGCATGTCTTCATTATGTAACATTCCCTATTTTATAGCAATTATTTCCATAATTAAAAAAATCAATAAACGGGAAATCTACAACTAAAAGGAGTGGGTTTGATGAGTAGAAAAAATAAAATCTTAGTTCCTGAATCTAGAAAAGCTTTAGATGCTTTAAAAGCTAAAGTAATGCATATTTCTAATCCTGAAGATGCTAAATTCGAAGCTGCTGAAGAAGTTGGAGTTCCTTTAACGAAAGGATATAATGGCAATTTAACTTCCCATGAAAACGGTAAAGTAGGTGGCCGGATTGGTGGGAATATGGTGAAGGAATTAGTTAGAATGGCGCAGGAGAATTTGAATAAACGTTGATATACCAAGGTTATTTACTAGTAATTACATTTTGTCCTTCTCCTAAAGTATATAGTTTTACTTTCCTATATTCAACCATTAGTTGCACCATTAGACTTTTCCATATTGGTAAAAGTGCATCAAATTCTTTAGAAGCATTAATTAGTCCTAAAGATACTAATCAAAAGAAAAAAGGAAACCAAAATAAAAATGGTATCTTTCAATAGAATTTCAAATCATCCCTTATTTAACTACCCTGCCATTATATTGAAAAAGGAACCTATAATCACGAGTCCAGAAATTACAAGTTCTGGACTTCATACTTCTTGTCTTTTTTTCACAAATATAAAGTAGGGAAATCTCTCACGAGACTTCCCCCTTATCAAACCGTACGTGCCCTATTAAGGCATACGGCTTACCCATATGTTGTAGTGTTTATCAAGAGGATGCATTCCAGGCATTTTGCATCTTTTGGAGACGAATAGGGTTGTAATATTCTTTTCCCTTTTCTCTTTCTCTTTTAATCCTTGTCTGTATGTTGCGTTTAGTTGTTTTCTTCATGTCATTTAGATATTGTTCTTTTGTGTAGCCCAAAACTTTATTTAAGTAAAGCCAATAAGATGGGATTAGGTTAGTCTTTAGAAAGAATGAGTTATTCCATAAACTATTCATTTTATCCCCTTTTCTTTGGGTTGGATGTTTATGAATAAAGGCTACTCGCAGTCGCCTTCTTATGTATCCATCTAGATTTCGAAGTCGATTTCTCGTCCATCTGGTAATACAATGACTTGTCTGACCTAGTTCTTCATTAGCCTTAATCGCTTTGATAATCGTCACATAATAATTGACTTTTCCACGTATAATTGGATTCACACGACTAACCCATTCTTCTTTACTCAGAGTTAATGTCTTTCGAGTCTTTTCTTTAATTTTCAATCGAAAGTCTTTGATTGATTCTTCCTTAGGTGTCACATGAAATATAGGTTTATTATCTTTCTTATTCGGTCTCCAATGATGAAATGTGAAACCTAGGAAATCGAAATCGTCCTTCTCAAAGTTGACTACTCTAGTTTTCTCTTTTGAAATCTCTAATCCTAATTCTTTCAACTTTTCTTTAGTTAAGGACGCTGCTTTTTCGATTGATTCTTTTGATTTCGCAAATAAAAGAAAATCATCTGCGTAACGAACGAAGCGAATACCATTCATTTGCTAGTAATGGTGAAATTACCCCACCTTGAGGAGTCCCGTAGTCAGAATGAATCAGTTTTCCTTCTTCCATGTGTCCAACCTTTAACCATTGTTCAATGAGACTAAGGACCGTTCGGTCCGAGACGTATTTCTTTAATATTCCGATTAGATTCTTATGTGGAATATTATCGAAGAAGCCTTTTATATCACAATCGTATATATGATTATATCCCTGTTCTATATTCCATAAAATTATTTGAAGGGCTCTTTGAACTCCTCGATTTGGTCGATATCCTACTGACCAATTATGAAACAGTAGATCCTCAAATTTTGGTTGTAACACATTTACTAAACTCTGTTGAACAATACGGTCTTGAATTGTCGGAATTCCCAATGGTCGTTTCTTTCCATTTTTCTTAGGTATGTATACTCTTTTGACTGGTTGTGCTTTGTAGGTCTTCGTTCTTAACTTTTCAAGTAGTGACAAAATATTTCCATTCAAGTTAGACTCATAACTTTCGATTGATTCTCCGTCAATACCACCTGTACCTTTATTCGCTTTTACTTGTTCAAAGCTTTGTGTTAATTTACGGTCGAATAATAATTGACCATAAACACTGTGTAATTTAAATTTCCACTCTTGATTCATTACATATTCCATGCCTTTCCTTGATGTTCATTCAAACGGTTTTACCTCAGTAACTTGATTGTTAACATTCCATCTCGTCCATGACTTGGAGCCATAGGTCGTTCCCCTTCCGTTCATTCGATGTTATGGTCATCGAACTACTTCCGTACTATGAGAACGTCTGACTTCTCCACCCGTTCTTCATCACTTCGGATTGCCCTTATAGATTAGAACCCTGCCTGTTCGGTAAGGTGGAGACCTCACGGGGTCATCGCATTTTCCTTCAAGACATACCCTGCACCATCACGTTATAAGCCACATTTTCTCGCTCTGACTTCTAAAGAAAATGCCGTTTTAGTGGGTTTCCTCACTTTTCGCAGAGTCACCAACTTATCCCGCCGCCGTGCTTCACACTTCTTGCATTAGGGTCTATCTTTTCGTCTACGGGTCTCTCGATTTACCGCATCTCCTTCAGACAATACCTCGCGATAATGCCCTAGATTAGACTTCTCGAGCTAGGTCAGTCTCCTCGAGTATGGATTTTCACCATCTGGAATTCATAATTTTATCCTTCATCCAGTCGTTACACCGAAGTGTCGTCTCTGTCTAAATAAAATAATTGAAGGGCGCTGACTAGGTCAGCACCCTATGCGACTGCCCGTCGCACAAAAAGACCGACAAATCGTCGATCCTTGTTATAGTATCTAAAGCACGCGTTAGCCATCCATGAATCCTCAGATTCACAACAGTGAATGGAAGTTTATATCGTACTCCCATGGTAGTTGAATAAGAGTCCATAAAATAACCATAGTAAAAAAGCTGTTACTCCAAATAAAAATACTCCAAACATCTTCATTACTATTTTCCGTTTTGTTTGCAGGTACATTGTCTGTCTTCGGTGGCGTACTGCTCGTACCTGTCGTTTTCCCTAAATTTTTGTTCACTTCATCTGGGTTTACATTGTCAAATTCATCTGTAATGGTTCTGCCCTGAATTTTGTATGTGAATTTATAATGGTTAGGAATTTGCGTCTTATTATTTGGATATTGAATCACCGCTACGAAATCTGTACAACCTCTTGCATCTCGAATCACTTTTTCCATATAGGCTTGATCTCCGTGCCTATTAAGAATGCTGTCTTGAGGTGTAATGTTATATGCGTTAGATACTCCCCCAAGTGAGATATGGTTATTGGATTGTTTTGTTATTTACTATTCAAATTGTTTCTTATTAAACTATTTGATGTAGGTTATCCATCATAATCCAAATTTCTAAAAATTCAAAAATCAAGGAGCCTAACATTTAATTAAGTGGACCCAATTGTTTTTTTACATATTTATCAATCTAATTTGTATTTCTATTTAATGAACGAAGGATACTTATTTGTCGTTGATCACGCTCTATTTCAAGATCATCGACCGATGTATCGCCAAAAGAAGAAATAGACAATTCGGATAATGATTGAGTCATAGCCTCATTTAAATGTGGCTTACCAAGATTATCCCAAAGTGAATGCATTCCTGGTCCTAGATGTTTTAGGAAAGCAGGGAATCCTCCTTTTCCACCCCCTAAATGGAAAGTCAAAAACGGTCCACCTGCTGCCCATCGAAGACCAATCGAGCTTGTTACAATTTCATCAAGATCCTTCATCGAAACAACGCCTTCTGACACTAAATAGATAGCCTCACGAAATAATGCTGATTGAAGACGATTAGCAACAAATCCAGCTATTTCTTTCTTCAATACAAGTGGATTCTTCCCTAACTCTTTATAAAAAGCAACAGCTTGCTCGACTGTCTTTTGTGCCGTATTGGTTCCAGGTACAACCTCAACGAGTGGGACAAGATGCGGCGGATTAAAAGGATGTCCAATCAACATTCGTTCAGGATGTACCATGTTTTTAGAAATATCACTCGCTTTTAACCCAGAAGAAGATGACAGTAATAAAGCATCCTTATTTACAAATTTTTCAATCTGAGTATATAACTCTTGTTTGAATTCAATACGTTCAGGGCCGTTTTCTTGTACCAATGCAGCACCATCCAATGCACGTTCAAGGTCCTTCTCAATAATAAGTCTGTCTGTAAGATCTTCCGTAGGGAGTCCAAGTTCACGTAACGTCGGGATAATCTGTACTATCCCCTTATGCACAACGTCCTCTAAATCAGGACGAACATCATACACTTTTACCTCCAATCCTTTCGCAAGAAAATATGCTGTCCATGATATACCAATTAGACCAGCTCCAATCACTGTTACTGGATTGAATTTACGAAGATTTTCTGGTAATTGAGGTGAGTTAGTTTGAGTGCTCATGCCAAGTCATTCCTTTCTTTTTAAGGGTCTATATATTTGAGAATGCTTTAAAAATAAATAGAATTTCCGTTGATACTATTTCTTACGTGTTTAAATTACCCCTGTATTCACATTTTATAAAAGGAAATCAAATCAGAAATTTTAAAGAAACATTTGTTTTTCATCAAAAATAACTTCAATAAAAAGGGGAAGATCCTAAGATCATCCTCTTTTTGTTGTTTAACTAATGCATGCGTAAGCCAACCATGAATCAAGAATTCACCACAATGAATGGAAGTTTAAAACGTACTTCCATAGTAGTTCAATAAAGAATTAATAATTATTTCCTAATCCAAGTAGATCACTTTATTTACCAGAAATATAATTAATAAGTTTTTTATATTTTTTGTTACAATTTTTTCTAAACTTTTTTGTAAGTGTAGGGGTAAACTTGGTATTTCGGTTCAATTTTCTTAGTCAGTCATTTTTATTTTAAATTTTAGAATTTGGAGTCGATTTTCTAATTGATTGTTTATATTTCCAATAAGTATATAACACGACAAATGCAGCAAGTAACAGTATATAAAGAAGATAAAAAATATGTTGAGAAGCAGTTATTAAATCTGTTTGATTTTGAAATTCAATTAATTGTCCACATAATGCCACTGCAAATGCCCCCCCCATGTATTGAAATAAAAGGGATAAGCCTATTCCCGAGCCAACTATTTCTTTCGGCAAAATGCCAGATACTTCATTAGTCAATGCCGATGTAACGGTAGATAATGCTGGCGCAAAACATAAATAAGCAATTGTCAAAACAATAGCTGATTCATGAATCCAAATAGAAATAATCAAGTTTGAAAGAAGCATTGAGCAAAAACCCAAAATTAAAAAAAGAAAATTTCCAAATTTATCAATCCAACCACCAATAAATCTTATTAAGATAGTTGATAGGGCTGCACCAGGAAAAATTAATAGTCCAACAGTTGCGGTAGACTTATGAAATCCATTCCCTAGAACCAAGGGCATTAGAAACAACATCGACATGTTTAAAGCAAAAGATATAAAACTTACGATAATTAGTTTTCGATATCCATGGTTTTGAAATAATTCTTTTTGAAGAAATGGATTTTTTACTTTTCTTAATTGCATGATTAATAATATCAAAAAAATTATTCCTAAACAGAAGAAAAGAATTGATAATTTTGATATTGAAATTAACAATGAAGCTGTTGTTAAGATAACCAGTATCGCACCAATAAAATCAAAATTTAATTTGTAAGAATCCTCTTTTGGAAGTAACATCCACAATACTATGCTTAACGGTAACACAAGGGTAGTTACGATAAAAAGCATCTGCCAACCTAAATAAGCAGTAATCATACCACCAACGATTGGCCCTAATCCAAAACCAAGTGCTGCAGACGAACCAAGAATTGTAAGTGATTTTCCCCTACGTTCTAATGGAACATAGCGACTTGCTAATACTGCACCTAAAACAGGTACTGCACCTGCACCGCATGATTGCAAAAGACGAGCAATTAATACAAATTCAAAAGTGTTTGAGAAAAACCCTAATATAGAAGATACTCCTAAGATAGAAAGACCAAAAGTCAACAAATACCTTATTGGTATAAAATCTGAAAGCCGACTATAAATAACTGTTGCGAGAGCAAAACCAATTGAGTATCCAGAAAGTATCCATGAAGCATTATTAGCTGAGATGTTGAGGTCGGTTATTAATTCAGGAATTGAAACGTTAAACATTGTAGTGTTCATCACAATTAGAAAACTACCAATCGACCATACAGGAATTATTATATTATCTCTCATTTGACTACCCTTGGTTGATAAGATTAAGTTCATCTTTACTTAAAATCGTATGTGCAAAAGTTCGACCATTTAACTCGTGAGCTGCATGCATCATTTCTTTGCTAAATGCTGCCGTTGCATCTTTTACTAAAATAAAATGGTAACCAATTTCTATTCCAAAACGTGCAGTCGATTCAATACATGTATTTGCTAACATACCAATTACAATAATTTTATTAATACCATGCCTCCTAGACTGGTAATCCAGGTCAGTATTTTCAAATCCACTTTGAGCCCATTGTTCTTTAATGATAATATCACCTTCTTGAGATTGAAAATCGTCATGAAATGCTCCACCCCATGTATCTTTTTCAAAAGTTATTGCCCTGACAGAGTTTATTAGATTTGAGTTTGGGTGACTCCATTTACTATAATTTCCTGGCACCCAACTATGATGTGGTACATAAAAAATTTGAATACCTACTTGTCGAGCTTTCTCTATTATTTCTTTTAAGTGATTTAGTAGGTATACTTCCTCTAAAACTTCTTTAGCATACGGATAAAGTTTCCCATCAAAGGCTATAAAATCATTATAAGGTTCAACTAAAAGAACTATCGTTATCTTATGATTGTATTTTTCTATGTTTGTATCAAATAGCTGAAACACACTCCTTTTAAATTTTAAATAAAAGATCCTTATTATTATTCTAAATAATCTATTTATTCTTATTATTTTTTAATGGTTTGAAATTGTAAGTGATAATTGTATTAGCAGTTTTAGGTGTTTACTGAAGTTCTTTTTAATGTCTAGCAAACCTTAAGTGTTTATTAACTATTATCCATTGAAGCGCGTTCAAAACTTTCTAGTTCTCTTCTGTTTTACAAAACTTAGCAAAGATTGAAACTGAAACATCTTGCAAGTCATTCTGTAATGAGGCTCCTTTTGGAGTTATACCTATTTCAATTTTTCTTTCATCTGCAAATGAGCGTTTACAATATACTAAATCTGTAGATTCAAGCCTTTTTAATAAAGATGTCAACGTTGCAGAATTAAGAAAAAATCTTTCCACCTAGTTCATTGACCGTACAAACTTTATTCTCCCAAAGAATAAACAAGTCAATATATTGTGGATATGTGATATTGAACTTATTAAGGATTATTATATATAATCGTGTAATTTCAAGTGAAGCTGCATATAAATTAAAACAAAGCATATCTTCAAATTTCATTTCTTCTTGTATCGACATTATCGTGGAGTATTATTTCTATGAAAAAAGATGACATTGTTAAGTCATCTTTTTCATAATTATCCGATGTTAAAATATTAATTCAATTTGTTATTTAAGATCTTTATTAAGAAAAATATTTACATGTTCTGCAAACAACTCCGGGTATTGAAATAAGAAACCATGGCCGGAATCCGGATAAATAATCAGTTGAGCATTCGGAATTCGTTGAGATATGATATAAGAATTAACGGTAGGGATCATGATATCGCGATTTCCGTTGGCCACGAGCACGGGCTGCTTGATTTCTCCCAGTCGGTCGAAGGTTGAATTCGTTCCCCATGCCCCGGCACCTTTGATTTGGGCTTGCACCGATTCCGGTTTTACAAGCGGCGCTCTTGATTCTTTTCTTCTGGCAAGACGCTCTAAATATGCTAAGCCTGCCGCTTTGCTCGTCTCGCTTTGCTCAAAGAACAAGTATAAGAAATCCTCGGGATCGTTAACTGGCTTGAACGCAACTTGAAATACTTCAGGTTTTCCGGATTCCGTGCCTTCTCCGGTTCCTCCCCCCGTACCTGCCAAAATCACGCGACGGACCAAATCCGGATGCTCTAACGCCACGATTTGAGCAATGTAACCGCCCATTGAAAATCCCAACAAGTCGACTTGTTTAAGTCCTAACGCTCGAATGAAAGCATATGCGTATTTCGCCGTTCCAAAGAACGACTCCGGTGTCTCTCCCGATGACAATCCTATGCCCGCGCTATCGAACAGAATAACCGTTCGTTCATTTGCCAGTGCATTGATGAGAGCAGGATCCCAATCGTCTATCGTGCCTCTGAAACGTTGGCAGAAAACGAGCGGAACATCCGATGGTCCACCGAAAGTCCGATAAGCGAACCGAATGCCATCCGCTTCTATATAAGATGTTTCTACAGTTTCTGCAGTGAAAGTATTTAAATTTTGTTCTAAATTTTTCATTTTATATCATCCTCATAGTTTTATTTATTTATTTATTTATTAATCTCTGTGTTTGTTTTTAAACGTTGAATCTCCCTTAATATATAGGTTGTAGTCGTTGAATGTTGTACTTCATGTATTGTTACAAACGCTAAAATATCCCCAATTGTTACAAACGAAGTATCACGAATCAAAAATGGATCTTTCAACTTCTCATCTAATTTACCCATAAAGGTTGAATTTATATCGTCTAATTGTATTTTTAGTAGTTGAACCAATTCAACTTTTGAAGGTGGATATAAAGTCCAGTCCGAAGGTTTTGTTCCGCCCTTAAAAAGTTCAACGAATCCATCAGGTAGCCTTGATGATCCCGTAATTCGTTTGAAAAGCATGCTATCCGTGATTGCCATGAAATGACCTATATTCCATCTGATTGTGTTATTAAACTGAATCGGCTGTATATCATAATACTCTTCTGACAAAGACTCAAATTTTCGGATATTATTTAAACGTACATAGTTTGCAGTTTTTAATGTGGTATTTGAGCTCATGATAGCCCTCCTTATTTTTGTATTTTATATAATAGAAAGAGCTATATTTATAAACTATCATTGAATTTCTTAAATACTAAAACTGCATTATGTCCACCGAATCCGAATCCATTTGAAATCGCATAGTTTACTTCGGCATGAACTGGATGGTTTGGAACATAATCTAGATCACATTCTTCATCTGGATATTCATAGTTAATTGTAGGTGGAATTGTATTTTCCAAAATACTTTTAAGGGTGATGATTGCTTCAATTCCTCCAGCAGCTCCAAATAAGTGCCCTGTCATAGATTTAGTTGAACTTACTTTCAGTTTATATGCATGGTCTCCAAATACACTCTTAATTGCTTTCGTTTCAGATTTGTCACCTTCAGGTGTGCTCGTGCCATGAGCATTGATGTAATCGACATCTATTGGTTGGATCTGTGCCATATTCAATGCGAGTTTCATTGCTCGTTCTGCTCCATGAAAGTCAGGGGAAGTAATATGATAGGCATCAGTTGTTGATCCATAACCAATGATTTCACCTAAAATAGTTGCCCTTCTTTTTTTAGCATGCTCATATTCCTCAAGTAACAAAATACCTGCTCCTTCTGACATAACAAAACCATCTCTTTGCTTGTCAAATGGTCTGCTGGCAGTTTCGGGTGAATCATTATTAGTTGACATCGCTTTCATCCTAGAGAAACCAGCATAAGCTAAAGGACTGATGGAAGCTTCAGATCCTCCTGCCAATATTGCGTCAGAATATCCGTGCTTAATGTTAAGAAAGGCTTCTCCAATTGCATGATTGCCAGTGGCACAGGCAGATACAGGTGAAAAACTTGTTCCTTTGAAACCTGTTTTGATTGAAACGATTCCTACAGCCATATTACTAATCATCATTGGTGCCATGAAAGGAGATACTTTTCTTGCTCCTTTTTCTAAAAGCATTTTATGATTTTCTAGTACAGTGTCTAATCCACCAATTCCTGAGCCAATAAAAACTCCTAATCGATTTGGATCTGTTTTTTCGAGGTCTAGTCCTGCTTGATCTAATGCTTGTTTGACTGCAATATACGCATATTGAACAAATTTATCGTATTTACCTAACTCTTTTTTATCAAAATATTCTTCTGGAAAAAGTTTTTCGATATGGCCACCAATTTTTGTACTTATATTTTCATAGCCCTCGAACTCAACCTTTTTAATGCCAGATTTTGAAGCCTTTATATTTTTCCATAATGTGTCCACATCATTACCTAATGGTGATACTACACCATAACCAGTTATTACAACCCTGCGATTCATAAAGAACCTCCTTGAGCAAATTCTAGAGATTTTGCCATTGCTATCTATTTTTTGCACTTTCACCTTTAAGCGTCATGCATGTTGAACTTGCTTTCGCAATCAATGACTCTTTTTCATCATATATTGAGCAATCAATAAAACCGATGTTGCTTCCTTTTTTGACTACTACCGCATGGGCTTTTAAAGTTGTCTGCCATATAGGTTTTAAATAATTTATTTTTAATTCAACAGTCGTAAAGGATTCACTTTCATTTAATAAGGTAGCATACGCAACCCTCATTTCCGCATCCGCCAGGTCACAAAGTATGCCACCATGAACGGTTCCCATCGGATTGAAATGGTCTTCCTTTGTCTCAAGTTGAAATACAGTCTCTCCTCTATTAATCTTGATTGGATAAAAGCCGATTAATTTTGCAACAGGAGGAACAGAAATTTCCTTCTGTGAATTTAATTTAATGGTATTCTTCATTAAAATTCCCCTTTCAGTATTAAAATTATTTAAATACATAAACCTAAAATGAAAATAAAGAATAGATCATAGCAAAGTCACAAATTACTATGCAACTCACCTCTCTAAAAACAATTAACAAAAAGAACCGAATGGTCTGTTTTTTGTTTCAAAAAAATATGGAAATCGCAATTAGAAAAGAATTTCTATTAATTGCATATTTACCATATCTAAATAATTTTTATCTTTGTATAAACGACTAAGGGCTAATGCTCCTTCTAATGAAGACAGTATGAAAACGGCCATCTTTTCTGGATCTATGTCACTTCCAATTTCATTTCGATTCTTTCCATGAATGATAATCGTTTTAATAAGTTTGATTAAGTCAGTAAATCCTTCTTTTATTGTATCCTCGAATTCAATAGTTGAATCATCAGCTTCTATTGCTGCATTCATCAACGGGCATCCACCTATGACAATTTCATCTTGAGACAAAGTATTAAAAACGCTAATAAATGCTTTAAATTGATCATAAGCAGAATCTTTTGATGCAACTGCTTCTTTATAATATTCTTTAAGGGTATTTAAAGAATGAGTAAACGAAGCTTCGGCCAAAGTATCTTTATTTTCAAAATGATTATAAATACCACCCTTTTTTAAACCAGTGGCTGTCATTATATCAGAGATAGAGGTCGATTTATATCCATGTTTATTGAATAATGTAGATGATTTATCAATGATGTATTTTTTAGTTCGTTCACCTTTATTAATGTTACTTACCTCCTTATTCTAAAAAAGAACAACTGGTCTTTTTTTATTAAAACATATTATTATAAGTATTGTCAATCTAACATCAACGTATTAATCCAATTTTCCCTAATAATAATCATGTTAAAAAGAGCAATCTATCCTATCGTAGCGGAAACTTAAATAGTTAAAGGAGATTGGAAAATTCTATTGCTATTCCTTCTCCTATCCCAATAGCCCCTCTAGTAATGATTTGTCTGAACTGCCAATATTTCTTCCTTTTCGTTCTCTTTTACAAAACTAGTAATGATTAAGGTACCAAGAAAAATGCATGAAGCAAGGATGTACGCACTTTGAATTCCACCAAATTTTTCAATAACCGCTCCTGCTAAGGATGGACCTATTAATTGGCCAATCGAATAGAATACTGACACAAAGCCTAAGACGGCTGGGACTAGAGATGGACTTACTCGTTCGGCTGCCATAGATTGGATAAGTACCAAAAATCCTCCGAGTGAAAACGGAAATAAGATGGAAGCTGCTACAAAAGCAATAAGATGATGATTTAAGACAGGTAGAATTCCTGCAATCATGCAAAAGATCGATGCAATTTGTAAGGAATTTTTTCTTCCTATACGATCAGAAATCATTCCAAAAACTGGACTTCCTACAATGATAGATAACCCAGATAACGCAAATACATTTCCTGCAATTTTTTCACTGAAGCCTGAATCAATCATAAATGATGATTGGAAAAGTACTGGGATTAGGTAGCCCACTCCTACCAAGAAATAAATAATTCCAATTCGAATAATTTTTACATTTTTATATACCTTGCTAATTGATTGATTTTGATTGTTTTTCGTATTCGTTTTGTTTTCTCCCTCTTTTAGTACGAACAATGATAAAATTGTAACGATAAAGGAGATAATACCGAAAATCGTCCAAATTTCCCTCCACCCTAAAGATGGAAAGTAATCACTTAGATTGGTCGTTATTATTCCACTTAAAAGCATCCCTGAACCTACACCACTCAATAAAATCCCAAGAACAAGCCCTTTTTTATTGGCAAACTGAGTAACCATTAGGGACATAAGTGGTGCAAATACTAATGAACTTCCTGCTCCAAGTAGAAACATGATTAGCATGACAAAATAATATGATTTTGCAAATGAAAGAAGGAACAGACAAACTGTAACTAAAAATCCTCCGGCTAATACAATTTTCTTTATCCCGAACTTTTGGGCCAAAACGCCAATAAGTGTTGAGATGACCAAAAATCCAAGTGAAATGATCGTAGCTAAAAATCCTGCCTGAGCGTAGTTGATAGCTAAATCTTCTTGCATAGAAGGCATTAATACACCATAGGCTAATCTTGCAAATCCTGATGTCGCAATGACCAACAAGTAACCTGCTATTAGTTGAGAAAACATTGAACTTTTTTTACTCGTCATTATATCACCCTCCAATAAAAAACCGTTTGGTCTGTTTTCAACCAAAAAAAATATTTAAATCCAATTCTGTACTATAAAACATCTGATTTTAAAACATCGCTCCTTCCTCAATCTTATTCAATTCATTCCAAGAAAAGAACAATCGGTCTGTTATAATTTAACTACTTATTCGATAATAAGTCAATAAACTTTTAAGTATGTAAGATAAAGTTCTTGAATATAAAAATAAGGAAAAATATTCCTTATTTTTATTTTAATACCATAATATTTTATAGATTGTAGCTGGATGGTCTTTAGGTCCAGGTCCTCCTACTTTCACTAAATTTTGATAGGTTTCGTCTTGAAAAAACGCATCAGGAACACCAAAATGAATATAACCTGAAGGATTTAAAAATTTATAACATACTTTAGCTACATCCACACCTTCTTCATAGGTAAGATGCTCCCATACATGTTCAGCTAAAATAGCTGAGATAGAATTATTATCAAATATACTTTCCCAAGTAATCTCATCTAATATGTTAAGTTCATCTTCTTGTGTTTGAATCCATCCAGGATTATTGTTAAACGCTCCTGCACCTACTACTACTTTAATTTCATCTTGTTTTGTAACCAACACTTTCACCTCATAACAAATTTATTTCATTTAATATTTTCTTTGTTTACAATAAGTTTTCCTTCTTCAACTAAACTGCCAGTTAGTTGAAGAAGAATCATATCAATGAAGAAGCTAAAAATAACACCCTACCTCCATCAGAAATTGGAGGTGCTAAAATGACTATCAAAAAAGTAGGTAAGTTATGGTCATTTTGAATTGAAGCCGGTATAAATCCAAAAACAGGTAACCGTAAACAAGTATACCGTAGTGGATTTAAAACAAAGTGTGAAGCACAAGAAGAAATGACTGAAATTTCAGAATGACCAAGTAATCTTGACAATGAATATTCATCCAAATTTCCATTATTGAATGATTGAGCAGCATAAAAAAAGTCTAAATTTATGAGGAAATCCGTTTACCATCTACAGCCCGTTGTAAAAATATAACCATATAGCATGAATTTGAAAGGATATCCTATTTATTTAAATTTACTAAGTGGACTATTCATTCCTCTCTCTAAAATAACTTTATCGTCTGTTGAATTTAAATATATTTGTGTGGTTCTTAATTCTGTATGTCCTAGCAATCTGCTCACAGTATATATATCCGTATTATCTAGCATTGTCTGTGCATAGTATCTTCTACAGTTATGTACTATACCGTTTACATCTTCTATCCCTAATTCAAGACAAGCCCTTTTTACAACGTTTAAAGGCATCTTAATTGTTAACATACCTCCATGAGTTGAAACGAATAAAAAAAGTGTAGTAAAGCCTTTTCCGTTAATGTATTCTTCTCTCTTTCTCAAAAACTTATATAACTGCTTTTGTAAATGTAAACTAATTGGAACATATCTAATTTTATTACCTTTACCAAGAATTCTAATTGCATTATCGCTAATATCATTTAGTTGAATCTGTCTAATTTCACTATTTCTTATTCCTGTTTCAATCAACATTGTAACCAAAGTTTTATTTCTAATATCTAAATAAAACTTACCATTATAGAAATTAATTATTGCTTTAACATGATCATGGTTAAAAGTTTTAATCATTGGTTTTTTTTCTGGTAAATAAGTAATCTTTTCAGCGGGATTTTTAGTAAGTATTTCTTCTGCTACACCAATTAAAAAACACCTTCAATGTAGCTATCTTTTTATTAATCGTTGAAGGTTTTACCGTTTTCATACAAAATTTTATATATTGCTTAATTGTAAAAGTATCTATATTATTTAAATCGCCACCGTACCAGCTGCAAAAAGCATTTACAGTATACTTATGTGTTGTAACGGTTGTGTTACTTCTACCCTTAATTTCCATATCTAATAAATATTCTTTTAAAATGTTTAACACAATAATCATTCTCCAATCATTATAGTATTTTTAATTGAAGAACAAAATTTAAAACTGTTTAACTTAGTTATATTGGTAGTTATTCAAACTCCTTAAACCCTTAACAACGCCTTTAGTATTAACGCTTTAACACCTTTCGTAACCTCCCATGAAAACGGTAAAGTAGGTGGCCGGATTGGTGGGAATATGGTGAAGGAATTAGTTAGAATGGCGCAGGAGAATTTGAATAAACGTTGAGCGATAAAAAGTAATATGATGTAGTAAAAACATAAGTTTAATTCAGTAGTTCATATCTGCCCCTCACCTGTCATCTAAAGTAAAGTATTAGAATAAAAATTTTTTATATTATTCCTCAAATGTATAAACTTTATTAATTAAGGATTTTATAAAATGTACCCATAATGGTACGCGCATGAATAGAAAAATATGTGAACTTTTTCAAGTTGTATCATTCTTAGCTGTGATCCATCACAGTAACAGACAATTTAGACACTTGCTAACGGGGTGTCTTTTTGTTTGTAAATACACTAATTACTTTCTCACATGTAAATTAGTACTAAGTTGGTCAACTCTAGTAAGATAATTGTTGTTTAATTGATTAAATGAAAAATGCCCTTGATCCAATTAAGAACACAGGGGCATTAGTATTAAATATTCTTATACTCTTTTTGATTTATTTCCCTTAACTTTCTCAATAGCCATTTTGCCCATATAAGATCTTTTCCAAATCTTGGAGAGAGGTTTATAGGTTTACATTCTACTTCGTTATGATTCAACTTGTCATAGACTCCTTTAGTAAAAAGAGATTTATCTACGTAGTTATTTAATTTGAAGAAATCCTCATCTTCTGAATTTTTATGAAGATCTTCAGGTACCTTAACTTTTGAAAAAATATTGCCAAAATCACTTTCTTTAAAACCGCCTCTAAAAAAATCATCAAACAGATTGGACATATTAAACACTCCTTTTATTTCTGAATAAAGAGTTTGGCTATGAATGCATAAGGGTATTGTGTATTTGTTGTACACAATTTTAAAGAGTATATTGCGACAACTTTTTAAAATCTTGGTAAAATTTTGTCCAACAAATAAAAAGTTCAATACTTAATTATTGAAACTCCATACATGATCTATTTAATTTAACCAACACTTTTTTAATAAAATTTTACTAATTAAGGTAAATTAAAATAATTAGAAAAAAGAGCTCTAATTGATACGAGCAAGTACAATAGGGCTAAATAAAAGGGAAAAGACTTGAACGAGGTCCTTTCATTTGTATAATAACATTGATTTATTTTTTGGGACTTCCATAAATGTTACAAATTTAGAACAACTTAATACAAAAAAAATCCCTGTATCCATTAAAGAGACAGGTTTTTTTTATTATAATCAATATAGAATAACTATTAGAAAAGTCCATGCACTAAATATTTAACAAAATCAGTAAAACCTTCTCCTACCCCTGAATAGATCATTTCGTGATAAGCATTATTCATACTTAAAGCGATCGATATTGTTATAAGGACGGGGACAATTATCATTACTCCCTTTTTCACTGTATAACACTCCTTAAAGTAACTTTTGAATTTTTCATTAAATGTAAGTCAGAAAGTTTTAAAAAATACTTATGATAATAATGTATACAATTTGTATGAAGTAATCAATTGTGAATTAATTCCAGTTAATATTTTTTTGTTGAATTTCATTTAAAACATAAAAACACAAAAAATCAGATCGAAAAAAGTAACTTGTAATAGCAACTTCTTACAATCTGATTTTATGTTAATCTTCGTCTTTTACATCTGGGTCCTCAGGAATTGGTTCGTTATAGTAATCTGCAATCATTTTTTTTGCTTTTTCCATTTGTTCTAAATGATTATTAAATTGCTCTTTGTAGATTAAATATTGTTCACCATCATGTACTGCTCTTATTTTTCGTTCTTGAATTAATTGGTTTATATAGGATTCTTCAACATCTAAGTATTCCGCTGTTTCTTTAATTGTTAAA
The DNA here is from genome assembly GCF_042887255.1 of Gottfriedia sp. NPDC057948. NCBI lineage: Bacteria > Bacillati > Bacillota > Bacilli > Caryophanales > Bacillaceae > Gottfriedia > Gottfriedia sp. NPDC057948. Next base: position 95,146 of record NZ_JBHVPN010000008.1, on the reverse strand, counting down.
TACATTTTGTTCTCCTTAGTAAATATACTAACATTATCTTACCATAAATTTGAAAATCATTTGAAACAGAAAATAAATATAGAAAATTAAATAACCTAAATAAAAAAAAACACAAATCAAGGATTCGTGTTCTTATTATAAATACACCTAAAACTCTGTTGGTGTGCCCTGATGAAAATACATTTTCCATTGACCTTCTTTAAACTTCCAAATTGAACTACGTAAGGAATGTTGTTTCTTTATTTCATTAAATATTCGGTAAGTAACAAGTGTAATTTCGTCTGATAATGGATGAATTTCAAAATCACTTAATGTCATTTTTACGATTCCAATGCCATTTTCTAATTGATCATTTTTATATAAAACTCTACCTGAACTTCCGAATTCAAAAAATTCATCGGCTAGTAGATTTTTCAGTTCATTTTGTGAGGTGCGAATTTCTGGTTTAAGTAATTTTTCTTCTAACATACAAAGATGCTTTTTTAAAAAATCTAAGCTTTCCATCATTCGTTCACCTTCTTAATTTTATTTAGATTGATATTGAATTAGTAAGCTTTACCCCAATAGACCATTACATCCGTTTTCTTTCCACAGCATACACATGTATCAGCAAGTTGTTCTTGTTCGAATGGAATACATCTTGAAGTTAAGCCAGCTTCTTCTTTTATTTGTTCTTCACAAGCTAGATCCTGACACCACATTGCTTTAATGAAGCCTTGTTTTTCATCACTGATTTGTTTTAGCTCTTCCATTGAAGTAGCTTCATATGTTTTTTCTGTACGATTGTTTAATGCTTTTTCGTAAAGAGCTGTTTGGATTTCTTCAAGTAATTTTGTAATATTTTCTTCTAAAGCGTCTAATGAAACGACCGTTTTTTCTCGCGTGTCACGTCTTACTAAAACTGCTTGATTCTTTTCAATATCTTTTGGACCAATTTCAACACGAACTGGAATTCCTTTCATTTCATATTCGTTAAATTTCCAGCCTGGCATTTTATCAGAAGTATCAATTTTTACTCGAGCAATCTTTGAAATACGGTTTTTTAATTCAGTTGCTTTTTGGGTAACGCCCTCTTTATGTTGAGCAATTGGAATAACCATTACTTGAGTTGGAGCTACTTTTGGAGGTAGTACTAATCCGCTGTTATCACTGTGAACCATAATTAAAGCCCCGATTACTCTTGTTGTCATACCCCAAGAAGTTTGGTGAACATATTGTCTTTTAGAGTTTTTATCTGTGTATTGAATATCAAATGCTTTTGCAAATCCATCTCCAAAGTTATGAGATGTACCACTTTGTAATGCTTTCCCATCGTGCATTAAGCTTTCAATTGTGTAAGTAGCTTTTGCACCTGCGAATTTTTCTTTTTCTGTTTTTTGCCCTTTAATAACAGGAATTGCTAAGAAGTCTTCTAAGAAATTAGCATAAACATTTAGCATTTGAATTGTTTCAGCTTGTGCTTCTTCAGCGGTTGCATGTGCTGTATGACCTTCTTGCCATAAGAATTCAGTCGTTCTTAAAAATGGTCTTGTTGTTTTTTCCCATCGAACAACTGAGCACCATTGATTATATAATTTTGGTAAGTCATTATAGCTTTCAACTGTTTTTGAAAAATGCTCACAAAATAGTGTTTCTGATGTAGGACGAACTGCTAATGGTTCAGCTAATTCATCATGCCCACCATGCGTTACCCAAGCAACTTCAGGAGCAAAGCCTTCTACATGATCAGCTTCTTTTTGTAATAAAGATTTAGGGATAAATAATGGCATATATACATTTTCATGATCTGTTTGTTTAAATTGAAAATCTAATTCTTTTTGGATATTTTCCCATAGTGCATAACCATAAGGTCTTAAAATCATACAACCTTTTACACTTGAGTAATCGACTAATTCTGCTTTTTTTACGATATCTGTGTACCATTGTGCAAAATCAACATCCATATCTGTAATTGCTTCAACAAATTTTTTTGTAGTCATTTTCTCTACTCCTAATCATTTTTTAGAAAATAAAAAAACGCGCGAGAATAATCTCCAAAGGGACCATTCTCGGCGTTACCACCCTAATTACTATATAGAAAATACGAAATAAGCGGATGAAAAACAAAAAACGCCATGAATGATCGAAAGGGACCATTCATGGCGTTACCACCCTACTTATTATGTAAAAGCTCTACATAATCTCTTAACATCTTTAACGGGAAAACCGCTGTAGCCTACTTTTATTTCGGTACAGAGACTCCAAGGCTGGTTCAGAATACTTGCTTTAGGAATTTGCACCAACCATTCCCTCTCTAAAAAGCTTATAAACTTACTATTCCTTTTCTAAGTCGTTTATTAATTTAAAGTTATAATACGTGAACAAATTGTATCTGTCAATGTGTATTATACCCATTTTTTTAAAATTTCTTACATTTCTTACTATATTGCCTCATTTTTTACTTCTTTTGTTCGTTTCTTTGGTAAAGGTACTTCAGATAGCAGCATGCCACCTACAATAAAAGTCCCACCAATAATTGTTTGAATCGATAGTGTTTCATTTGCAAATAGTACTGCTGTAAATGCCGCAAAAACAGGCTCAAAAATAAAAATTAATGCTGCTTTCGTTGAAGAAATATGTTGTTGAGCAAACATTTGAACCCAAAACGCAATACTCGTACAGAATACTGCAGTCACAATTACTGCAAAAATGAATGTCGGGTTGACCCAAAGTTCTTTTGAAAATGAAACGGAAGTATCTTCAAAAATTAGAGAGAAAATCGTACTACTAATGCCAACTGTTGCTAGTTGAATCGTTGTAAAGGTGATTGGATCCATTTGCTTTGTATACTTTCCTGATAAAATAATATGGAATGCAAATGCAACTGACCCAATTAGTGTAAGTACATCTCCAAGATTTACAGAAAATGAATCACCTAAAGTTAAGAAACTTAGTCCCAGTAATGCAATTAAACATGCGATTACGGTAGACCAGTTGGATCGTTCTTTATAGACTAAATATAAAAGAACAGGTACTAATACAACACATAGACCAGTAATAAAACCTGATTTTGATGAAGTTGTATACTTTAATCCAAATGTTTGAAGTAAATACCCTAAAAACAACATGAATCCAATTCCACTAGTAATAACGATTTGTTTAACCGTTAATTTAGTTTTTTGCTTTCTTTTAATTAAAAATGGCAAAAGGACTAAAGTTGCCAGGATAAATCGAAATGCGTTAAATGCAAACGGTTCAACGTATGCAATCGCATTTTGGACTACTACAAATGTTGTGCCCCAAAGTAATGTTACGATAATTAATGAGATAGTAGCTATTTTATCTATTCTCAGGTCTCTCATCCCCTCTCCAACTAGTTGGTCCCATAAAATTGCAAGTAAAGAAAACTCGTTGATTGACGAGCCTAATTGGCGACTAAGTTGAACTCACTTCATTTCTGCCAATTTATTCCCACTTAACGAAAAAAAGATGTGAAATTACCACATCCAAGTACTTTAAATTTTATTGGTTCCACATTAAATTATATCCTTATTTTATCATAGTGTGTAATGAATTTGTCTCATAACTGTAAAATTTCTCTATCTTATGATAATTTTTATGGAAATTTTGCCCAAAACTTGATTAGTTCATGATTGACTCAACGAATCCTCATCCATATACTTAAATACAGAAAAATAGGAAAAGGTGATTGGATGGATTTTGAAATTACATATTTATCGTTTTATGTTGTTACTGTAGAAGGTAAAGGTGAACAATCCGATAAACGATATAAACATTTCCAAACATTAGATGAATCAATGTTTGAAGAAAGCGCATTGAAAGGCTTTTTAGAAGGTGAACTTGAACGAATTGTCAATCGAAAAGTTGAAAAACATCCAAAATCTGATTCTGTACCTACAAAATTAGGTCACTTTATCGTCGAAGAAGGCCACTTTTTAGACTCAAATCCAAATTATAATTTATTCCAGCGAATAAGAGATGCTAAATCAATTGAAGATTTTAAAGCAGAAAATGAAACTTTAGTCATTAATTACATTGATACAAGTGCAGTTCGCGGTGGAGCATTTTTAGTTATTCAAGCGAAACTAAGAAAATATTTTGATGATCCATTCTTATTTGTACTAAAATGCGATTTCGAACCAAAAGTAGCCTCCATTTCAGATGAATCTACTCTCATTAAAACGGTTGAAATGGCAATTACAACGAAAAATATGAAATCGATTCAATATCCATATATGGAAGAATTAGGGATGATCTCAGAAAGTGAATTAAAAATCCATCAAGCATCTCACGCAAGATATTTTGAAGATTTTTTAAAATTTGTTTCCTATTCTGAATCAATGCCTGAAATTGTAAAATCTCAAGTAATGGAAATGGTTTATGACAAAATTGAAGACGTTTTTGAAGAGGAAAGTATTGAAAGACAACAATTTGATGCAGCAATGGAAGTATGGGCAGCAAGTCCTAAACGTGAAATTCAAGAGCATTTTACACCCAATGAAGTAATCGAAGCAGCGGCACAGATCGTGGAACATACACCAGAAATTGAATTATCATTTAAAGCGGATCACTTTTCTGTAAAAGGTTTACTAGCTGATTTCGGTGATAACCTCCATATTGCAAAAGTAAACGGTCGATATGTTGTAATTTTAGAAGCTGATACATTGCAATTTGAAAAGGGATTTTCACCGATTGAGTTTTTGAAGCCGGACGAATTGGATGATGTCATTGATCGAATTGGTCAGAAAGTAAATATTCCGGGATATTAAAACGATCGACTAACTCATATAAAAAGTTAAAAGACAGTTTGCTATTACTAGCTTGCTGTCTTTTCGATTTCAACTAGATTGCTTTATGTAGTCACCTGCTAAGTGAACACCTTTAGAAAGTTGGTAAAAACATTCTAGTCTTTTTTTAAATTAAATTATTTCTTAAGCATCATATATATGTTTTAATAAAGAGTTTAATTTTACATCACTTTTCCTAACTGATAACTTAAATAAATATGAAAACAATTTAAATATACTATAACCAATTAACGTTCCCGTAAAATTAAATATGACATCATTAATATCAACAACTCTAAAAGTGTAACCATTATGTAGTCCAATAAACCCTTGCAAAGACTCAATTATGACTCCTATTAATAATCCAGCTATGACTATTTTTTTAAATGTACTTTTTGTAATAAAAGGAAGTCCAAAGCTGAATGGTATTGTCATCAAAACATTCAATAAAGAAGTCTCAAGGTCCTGCATTGTAAGAGTAAAAAGAGGGACTAGATTCTGGTTTTTCCATACATGTAGTCCAATCATATTCCTGAAAGTTTGAGATACATTGGAAATTGAGTATATTTAAGAACATTACATAAATAGATATACATAATAGTGAAAAAGAATAAATACACTATATTTTTTTTGAATTTTATCTTTAAAACAAATAATATCATACATAATATAATTATAGATCCATATAAAATCCATCCATTGAAATCTATCATTTTTTCCATTTTAAAATCACCTCCAATTCAAACCATACAAAAAGACAGTTTTTTTATGGATTTTTAATTTTTTGAACGTTTTATTTTACTGATTTTTTAGCGTTCTTGATCCTTTGAGATTATTTCCGTCGTCATTACTATTGATCCTTTCAATTCTTAAAAAATACTTAGTTCCTCCACCTACTGTTTTGAACATTCCTGAAAAATTACTACTTACTTTTGCTTGAACAGATCCAAAGCTGTAACCACTAGTTGCATTCCAAAGACTAAACAATAAATGAATTGGGGTGTTTTTAGCACCTGCATCTTTACTGTAAACATAAGTAGAACCATTAATTAATACCTTACCTGCATCTAATTTATGATAAGCGCCATCCCCTCTTCCATCTAAAGAAACTTTTTCTATCTTGAGAGAAGATACTTGTACTAGCAAATGCAGGAATAGTAAAAACAAGACTTAAAATGATATAGCTTAGGGTAAGAAAAATATCAATTTCAGATTTTTCATTAAATAACCTCGCCTTCTGTTTTTATTAATATAACACTTCAAATCCTAACAAATTATTACAAATTTGGAACAATTTTGAATGAATTGTCGAAAATTCGTTAAAATTATTATGTTTATTTTTTGTTAAACAATTATGCATGTCCTTACTACAATAAAAATGAGCCATCCGCATAATCATCAGTTACATTAATTATTTACTTTCCTTTAAATATGTTTAACTTCTATCGGAGATTTTAAAATAACGACAAGTTTACCATCTGATAGTTGTTAAAGTCCTATTACATCTATTTTAGCGTGTTTCCTAAATTTCTAGCATAAGTAGACTTATCCGCTCCCCCTGACCTAATTACTATAATTTTACTTAGTCCATCGCTCTATAAATTCTTCCAATTCATCTCTCTTTTTTAAATCTTTCATCTTAGATTTTTCTAGTATTCTATCTTAATATAATATATGTTAACTAAATAAAATATTTAGTTGACATATAATTTAAGTTTCATTAATATGATAATAGTTATCAGAAAATTGACAGTAGGAGAATTAAAATGAAAATCAAAGAAATTACATTTGTAGCAATGTTTGCAGCAGTTATGGGTGTCCTTGGACAAGTTCCTCCGATTATGTTATCCTTTACACCAGTTCCAATTACTTTACAAACACTTGGTGTTCTTCTAACTGGTGGTGTTTTAGGTGCAAGATTAGGTGCATTAAGCCAAACCATCTTTTTATTACTAGTTGCAGTTGGAATGCCGCTTCTATCTGGTGGTCGTGGTGGTTTTAGTGTATTTGCAGGACCAAGTGTTGGTTATTTAATTTCATGGCCTATTACGGCTTTTGTAATTGGGTATTTATTATCTCGTTTTAAAACCTTAAAATTAAAACAAGTCTTATTGATTAACTTGACTGTTGGAATTCTATTAATCTACTTAATCGGTATCCCAATTCAAGCATTTATGATGGGAATTCCAGTTATGACAGCTGCTAAATTAAGTTTAGTATATATTCCAGGTGATGTATTAAAAGCGATTCTTGCTTCAATTTTAGTATTCAAACTAAGACAGCAACCGGTTTTTTCAAGCTCATTGACAAAAAACTATTCTAAACAATCAACAGAAAATATGTAAATTTTTGGGACACTCTTGTTGTGTCTCTTTTTTATAGAGGTGATTTAAAATGGCAAATACTACAGAAACCTATCAGAAAAACGCTAGATTGTCGCCTGACAAAATCGCGATACATACGAGTAATCAACAAATCAGTTATAAAGAATGGAATAAATTAATTAATCAAACGGCTAATTGGTTACACTCTTATCAATCAATTTCGAAAACAATTGGTATTCTTTTACCGAATGGCATCTCCTTCTTGCAGATGTTTACAGGAGCGTCTAAAGCGGGTTGGATTGCCGTTCCGTATGATATGAAATGGAATCTAGCGGATTTGGAAAAAAGGGTAAAGCTTTCGAATCCTTCTATTATTGTTACAACAAAAGATATGTACAATAAGATTCATTCGATCCTTCCAAATGTGAAGATTATAGATGATATCTTTCAAAAAATAGGTCAATTTGATTCCTTATCTACAATTGAAATAAATGAGAACCTACCTTTCTATGTCGGATTTACCTCAGGTACAACCGGGAGCCCGAAAGCATTTATTCGTTCTCAAGATTCATGGGTTGCTAGCTTTGATTGCAATCGCTTTGACTTTGGATTAGATGAAACGGATCAAACTCTTATACCTGGAGCTTTAATCCATTCTCATTTTTTATATGGTGCAATTAGTACCTTATATTTAGGTGGAACTGTTATCCTTTTAGAAAAGTTTTCTCCTATTAATGTAATATCACGAATTAATTCTTTTCCTATTACGACTATTTATGTTGTTCCGACAATGATCGAAGCATTAATAAAAGTAGGTATTCAAGTCGATCGAGCGATGAAAATACTTTCGTCTGGTGCAAAGTGGACCGAAAAATCTAAAATTGAATTTCGTCATTTGTTTCCTGCTATGATAATCTACGAATTTTTTGGGGCTAGTGAATTAAGTTTCATTACCGTATTGTCGGATCGAGATGGTGACCTTAAGGCAAAAACGGTTGGAAAGCCTTGTTATGGTGTTGAGTTACAAATTCGTCGACCAGACCAAGAGTTAGCTAAACCGAATGAAACTGGAAAAATATATGTGAAAAGTAAGTATTTAATAAATGGATACTTTGAAGAAAATGAAAGAACCATTTATTCAATTCAAGATGTTGATGGCTGGGCTACAGTTCATGATATGGGCTTTATTGATGAAGACGGTTTTTTAACAATAAACGGGCGTGAAAAAAATATGATTTTATACGGAGGTATTAATATATTTCCTGAAGAAATCGAAAAAGTTATTTCTCTTCATCCGGATGTTGAGGAAGTTGCAGTCGTTGGTCTTTCAAACCCGTATTGGGGTCAGATTGTTGCTGCAGTGATCAAAGGCAAATCTAATTCTTTTGAGCTAAAAAGATTTTGTAAAACACACTTATCAGCTTATAAAATACCTCGCAAATGGTTTTTTCAAAACGAAATGCCGTATACGACTAGCGGAAAAATCGCACGTGCGGAAATAATTAAACAAATCGAAATGCAGGTGACTAACAATTAAAAGAGCTGTTATTGTCAAAGCAAAGCGAACACCTATTGGAAAAAAAGGTGGAATTTTACGAGAATTTCAACCACATGAACTTGCTGCCCCATTGCTCAAGTATTTGGCAGATGGGTTAGATGAAAAGATTGATGACATCATTTTAGGAAATGTTGTTGGCTCAGGGGGAAATGTCGCTCGTGTTTCTGCATTGGAAGCGGATCTTTCTCTTACAGTCCCAGGAATCACAATCGATCGTCAATGTAGTGCAGGATTAGAAGCGATTCGAATGGCTTGTTACTTAGTCCAAGGTGGTGCTGGAACTTGCTATCTTGCTGGAGGAGTTGAAAGTACTAGTACCTCCCCATTTCCTGCTAGAGCAAGATTTTCACCTGACAAAATTGGTGATCCTGATATGGGGATTGCAGCGGAAAATGTAGCTGAAAAATATGGTATCTTAAAAGAAGCTCAAGATCAATATGCATTATTAAGTTATACACGAAGCTGGGAATCTCATCAAAACGGACACTTCAATCAAGAGATTATTCCAGTTGGTGATTTCGACCATGATGAAGTATTTTTCAAAAAAAGAAAGATGGAAGAACTTTTAAAAAGAGCAAAACCTGTCTTTAAAAAGAACGGTACAGTCACAGCTGCAAATAGTTGTGGCATTCATGATGGGGCCTCCGCTGTTCTAATTATGGAAGAAAATGAAGCAATAAAAAACGGTTTAAAACCAGTTTTACGATTTGTGGATAGTCAAGTTTCTGGTGTTCATCCTAATTATCCAGGTGCAGCACCGATTCCTGCTATTCAAGATTTGTTAAGTAGAAACAATTTAACAGCGGCTAATATAGAACTTTTTGAAATAAATGAGGCTTTTTCTTCAAAAGTACTAGCCTGTTCTAAAGAACTTTCCATCCCTACTTCCAAGTTAAATAGTTGTGGTGGAGCATTAACGATTGGCCATCCATATGGGGCTTCCGGAAGCATCATGGTCACAAGACTCTTTTATGAAGTACAAAGAAGAAAAAATTTAGATTCAAATTATGTAGTCGCTGCAATTGGAAGTGGTGGTGGAATCGGATTAGCTGTCTTATTCGAAATCGTAAAACAAAATTAAAAAATCATGAAGTAGTAAAAAGTATAAAGAGAGGTAAACAGATGAAAGTAATCGGTTCAATCGATCTACATACACGTTGTAAACATTATCATACAGCAAGAGATATCATTGCTATCAAATTCAAGTGCTGTAATACATACTATGGATGTTATTATTGCCATGAGGAAAGCGCTAATCATGAGCCAAAAGTCTGGGGTAAAGATGAATGGCAAACAAAAGCGATTCTTTGTGGTAACTGTCATGAGGAATTAACAATTCAAGAATATCAAGAATGTAACTACAAATGTCCTAAATGTGAATCTGATTTTAATCCAGGTTGTAAAAACCATTACCATTTGTATTTTGATTGATTTAATCAAGAAAACTAAAGTTGGATCCTCTGTAATATAAGAACAATATAAAAAGGATGCCAGTCGGCATCCTTTTTATATCGAATAGTATTAATCTGTTACGATTGTGTTTGAAGAGCAACTCTTAAACCCAACCCTATATAAACTAAGCCAATCGCTTTCCCCATCCATTTTGGACCTTTTGTTTTTTTACTAAAGATCTTTTTACCGATTACACTTGATAAAAGCACTAGTAAAGTTGTGTACAAAATACTAAGTGATACAAATGTCAAACCAAGTGTTAACAGTTGAATGAATACCGGATGTCCATTATGTTGAACAAATTGAGGTAAAAGTGCTAAGAAAAATAGTGCAGTTTTAGGGTTTAATACTTCGATCAGCACCGCTTGACGAAAGGAAAGTTTACTATTTACTTCTTTTTGTTCAGTTGCTTTTCTACTGTTTTTCGATTTTTTAATGATTGCAGTGATACCTAAATAAAATAAATAGGCTGCACCTAAATACTTTACGATTTCAAAAGCAAATGCAGAAGTCATTAAAATGGCAGAAAGTCCAAATACGGATGCACATGTATGAATTAGATCACCGACAGCAATTCCAACGCCTGTTAAGATGCCATTCCATTTCCCACCTTTCATTGTTTGGGATAATGTTAAAAGTACAGCTGGTCCTGGTATTAAAAATAGCATTAATACAACTAAAATAAATGAAAGCATGATGATCATCTCCTCTCGTTACTTTTTATTTAGACTATTATACAATATATTTTTGCAGTAATTGCCTAAATTGTTATTTATTTCAATAAAAATAAGCCGCTTTCCACAATTTGAAAAACGACTTATTCATTCTACATTTATAATATTTCAATATAGCCTTCTGTTCCATGAACACGAATTCTTTGCCCGTCTTTTATCAGTTTGGTAGCATTCTCTACACCGACAACTGCAGGTAAACCATATTCTCTTGCGATAACCGCTCCGTGTGTCATCAGTCCTCCAACTTCAGTGACCAGCCCTTTTATCGCAACAAATAAAGGTGTCCAACTAGGGTCCGTGAATGAAGTAACTAATATGTCACCCTCTTCTAAGTTTGCATCTTCCATATTTAAAATAACACGTGCTCTTCCTTCCATTACACCTGAAGAAACAGCTAAACCTAAAATCGCTTCTGCTGGAAGATTTTCACGTTTATATTCACCTACAATGATTTCACCATCAGATGTTAAAACTCGTGGAGGTGTTAGTTTAGTATATAATTTGTACTCGTCTTTTCGTTTATTAATGATTTGATAATCTAGTTTATTTGTGCAAACAACTTCGTGAAGTTCTTCAAATGTGAGATAAAATAGGTCTTCCACTTCAGAAATGACATTATTTTTAACTAGTTGTTCAGCTTCTTTCAATAAAGCTAGCTTATACACAAAATAGCGACTAATCATTCCATACTTTGGATATTCACGATATCCAATGAAATTCCTGATTAGACTAATAACTTCCTTTATCTCCTCCGCTTTTTGTTTACCATCCGGTAATAGCAACAATCGTTCTACAAGCTCTATTTCTTTTTGTTTTGCTTTTTCTAGCCCTTGCTTAAATCTCCGTCTACTTTCATGCGGCTCAAAGTTTTTAATGTTACTAAGAATCATTGGGACAAGTGTAGATGGTTTTTCGCTCCAACGTGTTCTAGTCAGATCAATTTCACCAGTACATCTCATTCCGTATTTTCTTAGATAATCAACAATTGCATTTTTAGTTTCTTGTCCACCCACAAATTTAATTACTTCATCCAAAAAGTTATCATCTTCTATATGTTGCAAATAATCGATTACTTCTGGATAAGGACGAATTACATCGGCGACATCCATTAGTGCTAGACCCATTTCTGAAGTAATATTATTCGGTACAGATTGCGTAATGGTATCTCCTACATTCTTTTCATCTAACCATTCGTATATTTTTTCATTAATCCATTCTGTCGCATTCATAGCGGACATAAACACCGCGGAACTTCGCGGGTCAAATAATAACTCTCGTAATTTCTGAAGATCTTCTATAATAAAATCCATTAAATCTGATCCTGATTTCATTTGAATGTTTTGTTTTAATTCTTCGATTGATGTTTCGTTTTTCTTAATCAATTCAGTTACAATTGTTGGATCGTTTTCGATTAGTGCTTTAAAACTCGACGACGAATGTTCTTGAACATTTTTAGTGGGGGTTGGTGCTTTATTCTCAGTTGATGATTCTAGATAATCTTCTCCTGCTACAACCTTTAATAGAGCGTCTTTTAAGAGCGGATCTGATTTTCCTATTGCCTCTATAAACATATTTCTTCTGTCAGGTGAAGCAAGATGTTGTGAGATATCAACAAATAATCTACCTCCTGCTTTACGCATAGGTGCCCTAGAGGTTAACATCCAAAACGACAATCCCAATGGTTTGATTGGATCGGTCATCATTTGTTGATGGCCAACAGATAGATAGACGTGTTTTTCTTGATCATCTACTTCTGGAATCGGAAAGAGAGTTGTGATTGGACGACTTTGGACAATATAAAATGTATCTTCTACTAAACACCATTCGATATCTTGTGGACATCGGAAATAAACTTCAATTTGTCTACCAATTTGTGCTAGTTGTAAAATTTGTTGATCAGTAAGTGTTTGAGTGATTTGTTTTTGTGAATCAATCTGCTGTGACTCTGTTCCGCCTTCTCTTCGACCATAAATAGCCAATTTTTTAGTTGCGATTCTCTTATCGATGATTTTATTATCTTGTACCATATAACAATCGGCCGATACTAAACCAGAAACTAAAGCTTCTCCAAGTCCAAAACTTGCATCAATTGATACTACCTTTCGATTAGAAGTAATGGGATCAGCAGTAAATAAAATCCCTGAAGCCTGAGGGAAAACCATTTTTTGAATAACAACAGATAGGTAAACTTGATTGTGGTCAAATTCATTTTGCATACGGTAGATTACCGCACGATCCGTAAATAAAGAAGCCCAACATCTACTAATATGTTGTAAGATATTTTCTTTACCAATAATATTTAAATACGTGTCTTGTTGGCCAGCAAAAGAGGCATGTGGCAAATCTTCAGCAGTTGCACTAGAACGCACAGCGTATGCAAGTTCCTCGCCGAATTTGGAGAGATAGGTAGAAACTGCATTTACAACTTCGGAAGGGATTGCTACTTCTAAAATAAGGTCTCGAATCTTACTGCAAATCTTACTAATTTGATCTCGATCTTTTACATTTAGCATTGTTAGTTGATTCAATAAATCATGATAGGATTCGTTTTGATCTAGGGCTTTTTGGAACCCCGCTGTTGTAATACAAAATCCTTCTGGAACGTTTATATTAGGAATTTTTGATAATTCACCTAAATTTAATCCTTTTCCGCCAACGAGTAAAAGTTGGTTTTTATTAATCTCTTGGAAATCGAGAACAAAAGAATTCATTCCACATCTCTCCTAACCTTTAATGTCTATTGATTTTATCAGTTGAAAATAAGAAGATAAAGTCTATTTTAGCCATTTTTTTTATGGTATAATTAAAGTAGGAAGAGTATGTAAGAAAATCAAACAACTAAAAATCTATTCACCACTATATAGAATGAAAAAAGCACAGAAATTAATCTGTGCTTTTTTTTTTATTCAATAGATGCGATTGGTTTTTTACCAAACTGTTTATTGTACAATTCTTTATATAATCCATTTTGCATTAACAATTCTTCATGTTTGCCTTCCTCAACAATTTGACCATCCTTTAACACAATGATGCGATCCGCGGCCATAATGGTTGAAAGTCGGTGAGCAATAACAATGGACGTTTTATTTTTTAATAATCCTTGTATTGCACTTTGAATATAAAACTCAGATAAAGTATCTAATGATGAAGTTGCTTCATCAAGAATAATGATTTCAGGATTTTTCAATAATACACGAGCGATTGAAATTCTTTGTTTTTCTCCTCCTGAAAGTTTGATCCCTCGATTTCCGACAATTGTCTCATAACCATTTGGTAAGTCCATTATGAAATTATGAATATATGCTGCCTTACAAGCATTGGTGATTTCTTCGTCTGATGCTTCAGGGCTTGCATATAATAAATTTTCTTTTATCGTTCCATTAAATAAATAGCTATCCTGTGTAACAAGTCCAATATGTGACCGTAATGATTCTAACGTGAATTCTCTAATATCTCGACCACCTATTTTGATTGAACCTGATGTAAAATCATACAAACGAGGAATTAAATTGGTAATGGTTGTTTTACCAGCTCCACTAGGTCCAACTAATGCAGTCATTGTGCCGGATGGAGCAATAAAGGAAATATTTTGCAAAGCGGTTTTATCTTTCTGATAAGAAAATGATACATCGTTAAATTCAATATCTAAATGAGTAACACTCATTTCAGTCGCATCATCACGATCTTTAATCGTTAATTTCATATCAAAATATTCAAAAATACGTTCGAATAAAGCGATCGAACTTGTAATATTTACATAAAGATTTGTTAATTGTCCAACTGGCCCGTATAAACGACCAAGTAAAGCTACAAAGCTAATAATAGCCCCGATTGTAATCTGACCGTGAATAAATAAATATCCACCATATAAATAGATGAGCATTGGGCCGATGCTAGTAAAAGTTGATAAAATCATCATAAACCAGCGGCCTGCCATAGATTCCTTTATTTTAAGATTAGTAGCCTGTACATTAATATCATCAAAATTTTTAAATTCCTTTTGTTCTTTTGTAAAAAGCTTCATTAATAAATAACCACTAATATTTAATGTTTCTTGTATAATATGATTTTGCTCACTTGTTTTTTCCTGTGTCTGTTTTGCAATACTCCAACGAACACTTCCCATTTTACGGGTTGGTAGAATAAATAATGGTACAATGATTAATCCTAGTATTCCAAGCCTCCAGTTCACTATTAACAATGTGGTAGCGGTAGAAATAAGAATGAATAGATTATTAGCGAAACTCACAATCGTACTATCAAAAACAGCTTTAACACCAGAAATATCAGCTGTCATGCGGGTGATCACTTCACCTTGCTTAACGTTCGAATAAAATTGGTATGGCATTTGTTGTAAATGGAGATACATTTGGTTTCGCATATCGTAAATAATTTTTTGGGCAACATATGCATTTAAATAATTTTGCCAAACACCCAATAACTCTGAAATAATTGTAGTACTAAGTGAGGCAAGTACGAGATAGATTAGGAGACTTAAATCTTTATTTGGTAAGGCTGTATCAACAATATGCTGAATGATGATAGGCGGTAAAATGCCTAGTACTGAAGTAACTAATAAAATAAGCACGACAAGTGTTGTTTGCTTCCAATACGGAATAAAATATTTTGCAATTCTAAGTAGTATTGCCTTTGTTATATTTGGTTTTTGTGCGTTTTTATCATATTTCATTCGCCCAAAACCATGGGGACCCATCGGAGGTCCACCACCCCATCCTGACATAATTAAACGTCCTCCTTATTTCGAACAATTAGTTTGTTCATTTGATAAATCAGTTAAAATTTTTTTTTGCATGTCTATAAGTATATTAAGCTCATCCTGTGAAAATTGTTCCAGTGAATTTGCTAAACTCTTATATGCTTCTGATTCTTCTCGATAGCGTTGACATAATTCTTCACCATCGGGCGTTAAAAATAATTGAGTTTCGCGGCGATCAATAGCTGACGTTTCTCTTTTTACATAATTTTTCTTCTCTAATTCATCAATACTAAGACTCACTCTGCTTTTAGCAGTCCTAATTCGTTCAGTTAGTTCCTTTTGTGATAAACCTTCATTATTTCGAATTGAATTGAGGATAATTAACTGTTGGAAGGTTATACCAAGTTTAGTTGCAGTTAGTAAGTTTATTCTTTTTATTTGACGCGCAATTGAAATAAACGAATTTGTTAAATCGATTGCTTGTTGAAAATCTGGCATCATATCACTCCTTTCATTAGTTTACTATATAAACTGTTTACATTGTAAACTAATAATAAAACTTTATTGTTCATTTGTACAATTAAAAATTATTAATAAATAGACAATAGGATATTTTCTACAGCATTTCTTAAATTATTCAGTGATTTGGTTGATCTTAAATTTTGAAGTGTATTCAAAAGTGATTTGTGAAATAATTGTAGGTAAAGATCGTCAGAATGAATGGAGGTACATTAAGGATGGCAGATAACACACCAATTAATGATTCAGTAAAGATGCACTTTTTGCTAAAATCTATTCCCCCAAGAACAACCTTTCAACAGGACATGACAGATGAAGAACGGAAAATTATGGGAAAACATATTGCTTATTGGACAGAAAAACAAAACCAGGGAATTGTTCTAGTGTTTGGACCAGTTCGAAATCCTTCCTCACCTCATGGCATTGCAATAATTGAAGTTGAAAATGAAGACCAAGTCCCAAAACTTATCGAAGAAGATCCAGCCGTGTTAGCTGGAATCATGTCTACGGAATATTATCCGATGCTCGCAGTACTCCCTAAACAAAATACATGATGTAGGTGTTGAAAAAATTGAACGAAATTAAAAAAAGCAAACGGATCAGTGGTGAACTGTCCATTTGCTTTTTTTATTTCATTTATTGATTACATACTTTATATAATTTTAGTCACTCAATTAAGTAAGTATCCTAAAAAAGACCTGCTTCTTTTGCTGCCTCAAAACTAACTCATGTAAATTCCACTGGATCAATATTAACATTTTCCCAATGCATATACATTAAACGTGGTTTATCAAAAAGCCAATGATTATGAACTGCTGTCACGATAATTCCTCTTTTTCGTAATGCTGTCATTAATGGGTTAATCTCTTTCTGACGGACAACAGATTCGCCAAGGTTTAAACCATTATCTTCAAAAGATAACATGAAAGGAAGTGCTAATGGAGAACGAGTCCTACGACCTAATATAGTCGCATTTATATCACGTAGACGCATAATTACACATACAGGTGTAGCTTAAACAACATCTCCTCCAATCATATCCGCAAGTCTTTGACAAGTTGAGATATCATCACTCTCTTCATTCTTTTTATTTTTTACTCAATATCTTATGAAGAAAATGAAGGGCGGGTGCCTAGCTTAATCCTTAACTAATCATCGTAAATACCTCTCAATATCCAATGATTTCTAATTAAAAATTAAAAAAAATCCTTTAATTTCCAATTAAATAAGTGAAAAGTCCTATTTTTTTAGTAAGAGAATTTGATTATCTTACATTAAATTGTTATTATATAAACATTAAATGTGTTCAAGCACATAAGGAGGAAATAAAAAATGGAACATGGTAAAGTAAAATGGTTTAATGCAGAAAAAGGTTTTGGATTCATCGAGCGTGAAAATGGTGATGATGTATTCGTTCACTTCTCAGCAATTCAATCTGAAGGATTCAAATCATTAGATGAAGGTCAAGCAGTTACATTTGATGTAGAACAAGGACAACGCGGACCACAAGCAACTAACGTTAAAAAAGCATAATTAAAAAAGTCGGATTCTATTGATAGAATCTGACTTTTTTTATAATAAAAATAACCCCCCTATTCATTGATTAGGGGGGGTTAAACGTGGAGCTCGGGTAAAGAAATGGTTTAAAGTATTATAGCCTATAAAAAATGAATACACAACATTCATTTTATACCTTCATTAAGTTAATTTTACTTACTATGTGTATTTGTATATTGAAAGTGTATGAGAATTATTAACGTTATACTCTGAAGATAAAATAATCAACCTACAAATAATTTGTAATTTAATTCAATTTACAGGACAACACCTCTTCTGTGTCGAATTATATAATTTAGAAGGGAGATGGGAAAATGAGTAAGGAAAATCTATTAAAGAACCTTCGACTTGCAACAAGAGGAAATTTCTTTATATTCAACATTAAAAATTCATTGGAAAATGATCCAAATATGATTGAAAAACTAGCTAAGGAACTAGAACTAGATGGATTAATCAAACTAAAAGAGTGCACACAGTTAGAAGATTCACTCTTTTTAAGCGGAATACTTAAGTATGCATCCAAATAAATTGGATGCTTTTTTGTTGATGAACAAGTTGAAAATGAAATGGATACTCGATTTCAGTTATTCAATAAATAATGGTTAAATTTTTATTAGCAACATTATATTCAAAATGGAATTTAAAAGTAGGAACACTAGCATAGATTGAACGGGGCTAATGTTTTATATAAGGGGTATCGTTTCATACACGATTTGAAAATTTGAAATTCTGTAATCTTCCTTGTAAGTTGAAATAAAGATTTTTTACCCGAATAATAGTTCTTTGGCTTGACTTTGTGATATCCCTTTAACTAATTCAAGTTCGCTTATAAAAATTTTACTTGCGTTACCTAACATCTGTTTTTCACTTGAATTAAGAGATTTTTCTTTATCTATACGCATTAAATCACGTACTACTTCTGCGCCATCTTCAATATTACCTGTTTTCATTTTCTCAGTATTTAGCTTAAATCTTTGTTTGTATGATAGAGAACGATCAGATTCTCCATTATGAAAATTTATTAATATATTGTCGAGTGTATTTGAATCAACGACCATTCGAATTCTTGAATTACTCATTTTTGAAATTGGAATCATTACTTCCATCTTTTTAATTAGTAATCTTATAATAAAATACTGCTGAATTTCACCTTGAACTTCTTTTTCTTGAATGGATTCGATCACACCTGCTCCTTGCATTGGATAAAAGATACTATCACCAACTTCAAACATTATCTACACCCCCATTTAATTGAACCTATATAAGCATAACATTTATTATTTTTTTGTCAAAATAAATATTTTATCAATAATAAATTAGTCTTGTCAATAAGTAAATAAATTTTTTAGTTAGTGTTTTTATTTTTAAAATTATGACTAAGAATTAAGTAAAAATTAATCATAAAAAAATATGTAAATTCACCAATAATTTAGGTGAATTTGATTATTTTTGCATTTAATGTTAAGATTGGATTATTACATTGTGTGAAAGCGCACTAGGAGGAAACAAAAATGGAACAAGGTAAAGTAAAATGGTTTAATGCAGAAAAAGGTTTTGGATTTATCGAGCGTGAAAATGGTGATGATGTATTCGTTCACTTCTCAGCAATTCAAACTGACGGATTTAAATCATTAGATGAAGGTCAAGCAGTTACATTTGATGTAGAAAAAGGACAACGCGGACCACAAGCAACTAACGTTAAAAAAGCATAATTTTAAAAAATAAAAGTCGGATTCTACTAGTAGAATCTGACTTTTTTTATTTTTATCTAATAAAAATAAAAACCCCCTATTCATTTAAGAATAGGGGGGAATTTAAACGTGGAGCTCAGGTAAAGAAATGGTTTAAAGTATTATAGCCTATAAAAAATGGATATACAAATTTTTACTAAAAGAAAATCGTTAGTAAACTAATAAGATTATTCGGATTATTAGAGTAACAAGCATTTGATCATATTCATTTCTCATTCGTTCGATTTCAGTTATTTTTTGAGATATCCATTCAATTACCTGTTGATTTCATTTAAAGGTATAAAAAATTAAATCTAGCGTTTGTTAATACTAAATTGGTCCTTACTTTTCCATTAGTTTATCTTCCCTTTTATCTACTAATAGATCCTCAAACGATAATTGTTCTACTTCTTTCGTTTCGTTTGATTGAGTTACAGGTGTAGCAAAATTAATTTGCCATTCACCCGAGTAATTAATAATTGTTCCTTGTATTTCCTTCCTCATTGTTTATTTTCCTTTGCGATCATTTTATAATCAATTTTTTTAGATATATTTTTATACTAAATTATAAAATAAATAAGAATTAATTTAAACATTTATTCTCTATTTGTCGTTAACTAACATTAGTTTAACAACACTTTTATACTCTTATTTCTTAAATAAAAATATTTTTAAATATACTTTTAGTACTGGAGTTTCACATTTTTGTTTAGTGTGGATTTTCCCTTTAATTCAGTAACAAAATTGGTTTACACGATTAATGTGTAAACCAATTTTCATTAAACGGTCAATTAGGTACTTCCATATCCATCTCCAAATTATTTTGTTTCACAATCGGTTTCGCAGCTTTTGAAAGCAGACCGGAGATCGATACAGCAATAAGTACGAAAATTAAAGCACGAAGTAACCCTATTTGTTCACCGATAATTCCTAAAAATGGTGGTCCTATTAGGAATGCTAGGTAAAAAGCCGTTGATACTGCACTTACTCTTGCAGCTACTCTATGAGGATCGTCTCCTGCAGCGGACAGTCCAACTGGAAAACCAAATGCTGCCCCAAGGCCCCAAAAAACACATGCTATGGCATTTGGTTCAAAAGTTTACAACTATGTTAGAAAAATCTGTGGAATTACATTTGATATCTCAATTTGGTAAACCTAAATATATCAATTTGTTAATATTTTTCTTATAAGATGAGGTTATTAATAGATTTTTTATCTCTGAATTGATTTTTATTATAGTTTTCATTTCTAGTTTCTATTAATTAAGAACTTCTTTATAGTAACGAATTTAAATAAATACTTACGTAATTAGAAAGGGAAAATACTTTGTCCATACTCCTTACATTAATAAAACACCATCGTTATCTTTTGTTATTTTCAGTGAATCTCCTTGAACTTATTGCTTTACCTATTTCAGGAGAAATCACTATGAGTTATTCGGGGTATCTAATATACCAAGGTAAAATGAGTTATATATTTTCTATTTTCTTGGCAACATTGGGTGCTGTTATTGGAATTACTGTATCTTATTTAATTGGTAATGGATTCGGTTATAATCTAATTCTAAAGTACGGAAAATATATACACTTTGGTCCCGAAAAATATAATAAAACGGCAAAATGGTTTGATCATCATGGTAATAAACTCTTGCTATTTGCTTTTTTTATACCTGGAATTCGCCATTTTACTGGGTATTTTAGTGGGATTTCCCGATTACCTTTTAAAATATTTGTACAGAATGCATATATTGGTGCGTTTCTATGGTCGATAACATTTGTCACTCTTGGTAAGGTTCTTGGTCCTCAGTGGGTGAAATTTCATCATTCTGCTAGTAAATACCTTGGAATAGGAATAGTTGGTCTTTTAATTTTCATTGTAATTTTATTCTTGTTAAGGAGATACAAAACATCTTTAAAATACTTTTTAAATAATTATATAACTTCATTTTCAACTCGTTTTTATTTATCATTAAAAAGAATGAAAATTTTTATTATATGCCTTGCTGTTTTGTTTTTAAGTATGCTTATTTTTACTTTAGGATTGGGTGAACAATATTTACACAATGAGTTTAAAGAGTTAAATGAAGTTAGTATATATATCATAAACGAACTCTTTGGAGACAACTGGGCTTTCATAATGAAGGGATTACTTGTTCTTCAAATACCTTTAATTTTACTTCTTATTTCGTTGGTTACTTTAATCTTACTATTTGTTAATAAGAGAAATTTAATATTGGAATTCTTATTTTTTATAACATCTATTGTTGGTGGAGTGATATTCAAAGAAATAATTACGCATGTATTTCATTATTTAAAACCTAATGCCGGCTCTTTATTACATTTTAAGTTTCCAAATGAACAATCTTTTATGTCAATTGTCGTCTATGGTTTTTTTGTTTTTGTATTGATACGCCATTTGAAAAACGATATCTATACTCGAATCAAATTGATCACTCCAATTATAGTTTTATTTCTTTTATTATTAATTGGAGTAGCAAATATATATTTCTCAATTCAAATTCCAAGTGACATTATAGCAGGATACACATATGGAGCAGCATGGTTATTTTTAAATTTATTACTACTTGAAATAATTCGTCTCATACAACAATATAAGACATTTCCAAACAAACGTACCATTTAGACATTTATCTATTTAAAATCAATGAAAAAGTAAAATTATGACATATAAGTGAGACGGAATGGATATGATAGTATCTTAACTCTAATAGAATATGATTTAATTGTTAACTAGTAAAATTCAATAACAACTTTGTAAATTTGAGGTATTTTTAAATGAATTTAAAGTATTCTTTGTCCATTGCTTTTTTAATAAGTCTTTTGTCACTTTTTGGTTTCGGACTCATGGCATTACTAGTGAGCAATCATAGTATATATCATTTTGATAGTACAGTTATTAACTTAATACAAGGACTTGAATCACCGGTCATAACATCTTTTATGAAAATAATAACTTTTTTAGGTTCAAGCGTATTTATCATTCTACTTTCTATTAGCATTCTATATTTTCTTTATAAAGTTTTAAATCACCGTTCTGAGTTAATATTATTTATTGCTGCTCTTATTGGCTCAAATATTCTATGTGTTTTATTAAAACTCTTTTTTCATAGGGCAAGACCTGATTTACACCGTTTAATTGAAATAAGTGGATATAGTTTTCCAAGTGGGCATGCAACTAACGCAATGACAGTTTATGGAATCTTAACATTTATATTGTGGAGAAATATTCGTACAAAATCTGGGCGTTCTCTTTTGATAATAACAAGTTTAATAATGATTCTCTTAATTGGAATAAGCAGAATTTATTTAGGTGTTCATTTTCCAAGCGATGTAATTGCTGGTTACTTTACTGGAGGATTTTGGATTAGTACTGCAATCTGGTATTTTCAGCGTTATAAAGAAAGGCAATATGAACGAAAACAATGCGCTTGAAGATTTTCTTACTAATTGTAAAAAAAGGAATTTTATATTTGTACGGATTGATGAGGGAATCCTTTCATTATCAAAAGAAAAATAGAGAGTAATTACTCTCTATTTTTCTTTTGATTAATATTATGATATTCCTTCAAAAATATCGTTAACGATTAACTGAGAACTAAAACCTTTATATAAGTTCATTAGTGATATTTTCATGTTAAATAAATAATATGGCTTTTCAAGTATTTGTTCTACATAATCCACTAAATCACTTATAGTTTTTACAGTGAGTGAGGCCCCTACATTTTCAAAAACACGGGAATTTTCACTTTCTTGTCCAGGTGTTGGTCGGTACAAAATTGTAGGTAAACTACATGCTATACTTTCTGAAAGTGTTATCCCCCCTGGTTTAGTAATTAGTAAATCTGCTTCTTTATATAGATTATAAATATCATTTACATAACCAAACACCTGAAGTCTACCATTGTATACTTCTACTTTGGTAATAAGACTCTTATATAGATTTCGGTTATTTCCACAGACAACTTTTACACTTAGTCTCTCATCATTTAAAAGCTGCTGGGTTATTTTTTTTACATCTTTCAAAGCCCCTACAGCACCAGCAACAATTAATATTCGATAATTTAAATTAGTTTGGTGCTCGTCTACTATTAGTTTACTCCTTTCTATTTTTCTAAATTCTTCTCGTATGGGTATGCCACTTACTAATACTTTTGAAAAAGGTACACCAAATCTTGACAGTTGTGGCAATAATTCTTCAGTAGCAATATAGTATCGATCTACTTCATCGTTAATCCAAGAACGATGGATATAATAGTCAGTTATTACAGTATAAAGTTTACAAGGATGACCTGATATTTTCTTCCATTTGGCTACCGATTCTACTGGAAAAGTAGTAACAATGATGTCTGGTTTCTCAATTTGAAGTATGCTTTTTATTTTTTTTCCACTTAATTCTAAAAGCTTATCAATTATAGATAAATTATAAAGCTTTTCAGTTCCGTAAAAGAACCATTTGTATACTGTCTGTGCATGTTTGAACATATTTATGTGGAGTTGCTGCGCGAATGTATTTAAAGTAGGATACGCTTCGTCATATAAGTCTATAATAGTTACATTTTTTAAATCATGATTTTCAAATTCACTTTTTAAAGCTTTGGAAACTTGTTTATGACCATTTCCGAAACTAGAAGTAACTACAAGTATTTTTGGTTGCTGCATCACTTTTAATGATCCACCCTTCTTTTGTTACACAATTTAAAAACATATTATGGAATCATTATATATTTTTTAAATTAAATTTCGCAGATTCTATTATGAATATTCACTATAAATTTGATTAAAACAATTTAATTATTAAATACTTCTACATATCAAAAAAATGCCTTTTTAAAAATGAATAATGAATTTTATAGCCAATCATTAAATTATAGTGAAATTTATTAAAAAAAATTAATCTTTTTTGTTTTTTTACTGTGCTATTATATAGCAATGCTATACATTTCACGTACGTTTAAACAAAGTAAACCTTCAATTTTAAACTTAAATTTATCCTGGTTAAAGGTGGAAATAATTATGAAAGAAAAGAAAACAAATCGAGTTTTTAAAAATGCGATGATTTTTCAATGGTTTTTTAAAACTAGTTATTATTTGATGATCATCATATTGCTAATCTATTTTTACATTTGTAATTCCTCTGGCTCATCTACATTTATTTATAATGAATTTTAATTTTATAAACTAATATTTATAGAGGTATTCAAATGACACCATACGGAAATTTACTATATTTTATAATATTGATGTTATTATTCTTACCAATTATTATTTGTGGGCTAAGAGGAAAAAAGATAACATTTTACAGTACTCTAGTGGGATGGACACTTATTTTACTTATTTTTAAAGATGAT
Organism: Gottfriedia sp. NPDC057948; assembly: GCF_042887255.1. Classification (NCBI taxonomy): domain Bacteria; kingdom Bacillati; phylum Bacillota; class Bacilli; order Caryophanales; family Bacillaceae; genus Gottfriedia; species Gottfriedia sp. NPDC057948. The sequence goes on along the minus strand of NZ_JBHVPN010000008.1, from coordinate 70,399 downwards.
GTAAAACAGTTGTTATTTTTTATATGTTTTACTATTTTTCAATCAGTATTGGTCATTAACTATAGAAAATATCGTGAGAAATATAATAATCCTCGTGTTTTTTATTTTTTAATTGCTTTAACGTTATTACCTTTAATTTTAACAAAGGTTCAGCCATTTTTTATTTCAAAATCAATAATTGGATTTTTGGGTATTTCCTATGTAACTTTCAAAACAATTCAATTACTAATCGAAATAAGGGATGGATTAATTAAATCGTTAACAGTATTTGAGTTTCTACAGTTCTTTTTATTCTTCCCGACTTTTACGTCTGGTCCGATTGATCGATATCGTAGGTTTGAGAAGGATTTTAAGAATAGCTTTGAAGCTGGAGAATATAAGCGGTTTTTATTTAATGGTATCAACTTAATATTTCGAGGGTTTCTTTATAAGTATATTATTGCTCATGCGATCAATTTGTATATTATTTCAAATGTCTACTTACATGAAGACCTATTTGTATTAAAACTATTATACATGTATGCATATAGTTTTTATTTATTCTTTGATTTTGCAGGTTATAGTGCTTTTGCAGTCGGAGTTAGCTTTTTATTAGGTGTTCAAACACCACAGAACTTTAATAAACCATTTTTAAGTAGAAATATTAAAGATTTTTGGAATCGTTGGCATATGACATTATCATTTTGGTTTAGAGATTATGTTTATATGAGGCTAGTTTTTTTCTTGCAAAAAAAGAAAATAATAAAAAATCGATATGTAATCTCGTATATTTCTTACTTTACCTTATTTTTTTTAATGGGTCTTTGGCATGGACTAGCGTTGCATTTCATTGTTTATGGTATTTACCATGCTATTTTAATTATTTGCTATGATCTATTTGAAAGGAAAAATAAAGAAAAGAAATTAATTCCTCGAACAAAATTCACAGATATACTTTCAATAATTATTACATTTCACTTTATTTGTTTTGGCTTTTTAATTTTTTCAGGAACTTTATTCTAAAACAAATAAATAGATATCAAATGAGGGGTTATATATGAAAAAACCTACTTTCGGTCCAATATTTTTGGCTTTTATAGTTGTTATTTTAATACTTACCATTCCAAATCAATGGTTATCTACATTAGTTACAAATCGAACAGCTAAGCATCTATCTAGCTCACTTAGTCCTGCTGTTTTCCAAGGTATTACAGTACAAAGACAAGTTATGAAAGATCCTACTATTATACCAATCTATGGTTCGTCTGAACTTTCAAGATTTGATCAGTTTCATCCTTCAAATTATTTTAAGGTATATGATCCAAAATATACACCTTTCTTAATTGGAAGAGGAGGAACTCAATCATTAATACATTTCCTTAGTTTATCTGCTAACTATTCAAGTTTAAAAGGGAAACAGATAATTTTTATCATTTCACCTCAATGGTTTAATAAAAGAGGATTAGATGAACAACGTTTTGACCCGAATTTTTCAAAGTTACAAGCAATTGAATTAGCAAATAATAATAAAATCCCTATTGATATCAAAAAAAGAGCAATTAATCGATTACTTGATTATTCAATAGTTAGAAATGATAAAATGCTTACGACTTTGATGAGGCAAGCACTTGGAATGAAAACAGAAAAACTGACTAATAAACTAATTACTAATAATTTAGTTAATCCTTATTTATCAATTATAAATAAACAAGATGTACTTACATCAAAATTTAATTTTATCAGTAAATTTAATATAAATAATTACTCAACTTCAAAAAATAAATCATATAAAGAGCTGATGGCAATTGCAGAAAAAGAAGGAAAGAAAACAGCAACCAATAATCCATTTTATATTAGAAACAGTATTTATACATTGCATTTTGCTAATAAAATTAATCAATTAAAAAACTCTAAGTCTACACTTTCCTATAAAGAATCACCTGAATATAAGGACCTACAACTGGAATTAGATTTATTAAAAAGTGCTGGCGCGAAACCACTTTTCGTATCTATTCCAGTAAATGGGTACTTTTATGATTACATTGGTTTTAAAAAAGAAGAGCGTACTTTATATTATAAAAAAGTATCTAAAGAAATTCGTGATTCTGGATTTAAAGTTGAAGACTTAACGAACCATGAATATGATAAATATTTTTTCAGCGATTCGCTTCATTTAAGCTTAAAGGGTTGGGTTTATGTGGATCAAGCAATGGAATCTTTCTTGCACAGTAAAGAAAAAGTTTAGAAATAATGTCAAACCTTTGTGGTTAGCTGATTGAGAATGAACAAAATGTGTATATGAAATTAAGTATAGTCCAAAGAAAAAGCTTCCGAACACAAAATTTGAGTGTTCGGAAGCTTTTTCTAAAATTCATTATTTTAAGCAGCCATAGTTTCTAAAATTGATATAATTTTATTTGGTGTAGACCATTCATCGCGATCAAAATCAGAAATTGTTACATCTATCCCTAATTTATCTTCTATCTCAACTAGTAAGCTAACAGTTCCAAATGAATCTAACAAACCATCTTCAAATAAAAGTACTTCCGGATTTTCTACTATTTCTTCTGTATTACATAAATCAGTCAAAATAGCTAATACTTGTTCTCGAATATTTTTCATTATATTACCCTCTTTTGTTATATTTTCTAATAAATTTTCTAATGGAGTTGATCAATATTTAACCTGGGCAATTTCTTCTGTCGTATTTTAATATGCAATTGATTAGGTGATTAACTGACTTATAATTAATCGCGTATTTTACATTTTTCATAAAATTACACCCTATTTATTGGACAAAATTAAAACCAAATTTAAAGAATAAATCCACTCCCCTTTTTTCTTTGCCCTATAAAAGAGAATTATAGCGGAGATCCCTTAAAGTAAAATAAAAATAAAATTAAACTTAAATGAAAATTTGATTCTAAATTAAATATTCCTAATCTGAATAAGCATGAATTAAAGAACCGATACTTTTAATACTTTGAATTTTTTAGAAGTTTAACCTGGGAAAAAATTTAGAAAGTTTATTGAAGAAGAGCATCAAGTATAAGTAATTTTTAATAAAAAAACAGGGAATTTTAATATTGGATAACATTGTTTATGATAGAGTTCTACTTAGTTAAGATTTTTACGGCGGTTAGACAACATCGGGTATTTATTCAAATGAATTTGCAAAAGCAGAAATACCGGTATACAAGCTTGATTTCCTTAAGAAAATAACTAAAGGATGAAAGGAATGAAAGAAGGTTATGAAAGATCGACGCTGGATAGGAATATTGACAATTTGGGTTGGTATTATAGCAGGTACATTACTTATCGGCACTGTGCTTGAAGATCAGGGGTTTCCTTCACCCCATTTATTTGCTGCACTTCTTGTTGGGATAATAGTGGCGTTCACGCCTTTTAATCGTTTTAGTACAGTAATTCCATCCGGTGTATTTACAGTAGCTCAAGCGATTACAGGTGTACTTTTAGGTACTTACTTTAACCCATCATCAATTGCCTCTCTAGAAAATGCCTGGCCGATCGTACTTATTGTAACAGGAGCCACTTTAGTGCTAAGTGTCATAACTGGACTTGTTTTTGCTCGTGTGACCAAAACTGATTTAGCAACTTCTACCCTGGGGATGATTGCAGGTGGTTCGGCAGGAGTCATAGCTACGAGTGATGATCTTAAAGCTGACAGCCGACTTGTAGCCTTCATGCAATTTGTTCGTCTCTTTTTAGTAGTATTTATCACACCCCTTCTTGTCCGACTAGTTCTGTTACCTACTGGTAACTATGAACATGCAGGGCCAACGGAAATCGAGGCCACAGGTCCAATTCTTGCGGGGTGTATCTTCACATTATCTATTGCTATACTGGGAGCATGGTTAGGAAAGCGTTTCCGTATTCCCGCAGGGGCTTTGATCGTACCATTGATACTTGGGTCTGTTTTGAGTATATTGAAACCATTTCAAGGGCTTACCCCACCCGAATTGATACGTGAACCGGCATTTACTTTAGTTGGTCTTCAAATTGGATTGCGTTTCGATAGAGAAACCTTAGGACGAGCTCGACGATTGTTACCAGCAATTACTAGTTTTGTTCTCATACTCATAATCGGCTGTGGAGCTTTCGGTTTGGTTCTCGCAAAGTTTGTCCATCTTAATCTACTTTCCGGATACTTGGCGACAACACCAGGTGGCATTAATGCTGTGATGGCCATCGCTTTTGGTAGCGGAGCCGATACAACATTAATATTTGCAATGCAAACATTCCGCCTTTTTATCATGGTGCTAGTTGCAGTTCCTTTAGTACGCTGGTTGATAGGCAGAGATACGCCTACAAAAAACGGAATTAGCAAAATACTTAAAGAACCTAAATAAAAGAGTCTGTTGATAAAATCTGTTAAGACCACGGGTCCATTTTGAATTAATCTCCAGATATTTAAAGCCGCAATAACAAATGTTTTGACATATCAGTTGGCATATAAAAATGCAAAAACTCGCTTCAATCTTGGCGAGTTTTTGCATTTTGGTTCTTTAAAATTACCTTTGGAAGACAATATTTTATTTAAACGGTTTTTATTTTAAAAATGTGCTAGGCATTACAACAAGAACTACCTCTCCACGAGCACAAAGGATATCATTTGCAAATAATTCTGTATGAACTTTCCATTTTTTAGGATGGATTTCTTCAACAGTGCCAATTGCTTTTAGTGGTACATCTTGGGGAGTTGGTTTAAGATATTCCACATTAAGGGAAGCGGTTACAAATCTAGGTGGTGCTGTGCCATCTCCTATTTCGTTCCCATTCTTACGGTGTAAAGCAAGAGAGGCAGAGCCTGTCCCATGACAATCAATTAACGAAGCTATCAATCCACCATATATAAAACCTGGAATTCCCATATACTTTGATTCCGGTGTAAAGATCGTAACCGTTTTATCACCTTGCCAACCAGTGCGAAGATGATGACCATCTTTATTTAATCGACCACATCCATAACACCAAGCAAAATCTTCTGGGTAGATATCTTGAATTGCTTTTTCAATTACTTCCTCCATCATTCATCCTCCTTAATAACTTTTTAAATAAAATTCATCTGAATATGAGCAATCGTTCGGTCATATTGTACTTTAAATATATACAAGGTCATCTTAATCCACAATAGTTTCCTGATAATTCCGTTAATATTACACCCATTGTGACTTAATAGATGCTCTATGCCAAAAATTTGATGGTATGAAAATCAATTTTCTAGGGGTGCTTTGTTTTACTAGATTTAGTATTTTAGTGATTGGTTAATTACAAAAAAGCCCTATCCAAACAGAGAGTATTCTGTTTCGGATAGGACCTTTTTCGTATGATTTTTTGTATTTTAGCGTAAACCAAATGCATCAATTACATCTTGCTTAATGCGATTCCCTGCATCATCCCATGCACTTGCACGAAGTGAAACAGAACCTCCTGGCAGTTTAGGGAGTTTTAATTTTGTTACCCAACCAGATTCCTCAGAAGTTAAGGTTACAGCTTCCCATGTTTTTCCACGATCAAACGAAACTTCAAGAGTTGTTCCCTCGATGTGACCGGCACCTTTTGCTCCGTCTATATGTGAAGCATAAACCTTTAGTCTAGTAGAGCTTCCTGCCTTTACATCGCCCGCTAAGTTTGTATCAATGTCATAGTTTAAAGCAAGTAACGGCATTGTAACACGTTTTGCTTCAAACTCCGACCAGAATGTCCATTCTGTGTGCGTCTGCGTAGAGGTATGCCAGCGTGCTGGATCGCGTTGTGAGTCCTCAATTAGTTTATATTGAGTGCGTTCTTGTGGAATTGATTTGTTAGTATTTAATGATGCACCTTTCATTTGACGAATAAGCGTAGTACCTTGATATAAACTTGAAGTTGTATCGTCTATTGTCCCTGCTAAGAAACCAGCATGTCCGAATTCACCATCTCCCCACGCCGGTGTGTTTAAATAGATAAAGTTACCTTCACGATACGGGGCAAAAAATCCTGTACCAAATGACGGACGTACAACAGGCTTAAACCAATTGCTTTCTAAATGCTCACCTGGATTGTATTTAACAACTTCATCTCTCATTTCCCATTCGTTGTCTGTGACAGAAGCTTTTTGATACCAAGTTGAGCCCTCTGTAGCAGATACCCACTCTTCGCGTTCGATTGGAAAACTCATAGGTTCCCAAGCAAGTCTTCTGTCTAGTGAACGAGTTGGGCGGAAATCAAAGCGCCATTCCGCTCCAGGTGCTTTTCGATCAGAGTAATAACGACTATCAACTCTTGCTAAATCGCTTACTTCTGGAGCATAAACGATTTCATTGTCTGGGATTGAACCATTAAATGCCTTAACAAGATCGTATAAATATGGTGTATTTGCTGTCCCTTTTACATTTAATTTAAGATCATTTGATTGTACTTCAGCGATCAGCTTTTCTCCTTCAGTACCACTGATGGCTGTGACAGCTAGAGGAATTTTTGCATAAGCATTCGTTGCATAAGGTTCAATTAATTCTTGTGGTTTGTCATTCACTACAATTAGTAATTTTACGCCAGCCGCTATTGCTGCTTTTGCTCTGTCAAATTCATCAACCTCATCGCTTCGTTTAATAATAACTGCTTTTCCTTTTGCGTCTAGTCCATTATAATCTTCAGCTGCACCTTTTTCTGCATAGACGGTATCTAATTGATACGTTCCATCAAGATTTGTACTTCCTAGCTGAGGGAAATCATCTAGTTCGATCCCATTGTATTTCATCGTTAAAATAGGCTTGACCATTCGCCAGCGAGTTGCTGTTTCAAAACTACCAGACTTTACTTCATTGATTGGAGCCACATAAACATTATCTACTGTATTCGGAAGTTGAAGCATTTGAGCTATACCACCATTTGCAGTCAATCGTGTATACTCCATTTTTCTAAATGAAGATTCTGATTCCTTTGGTGTCTTTACTTTTATTTCGTTGGCTTTTTGCCCGTCTAAATCCAATGTACTATCTTCTTTCAATTCAAATTCTGGATTCCCCACAAGCGCAACGCCAAGATGGTCTGTTTTCTTATCAACATCCATTATTGACATAATAGAGTATGTACCCGGCGGTAAACGTAAAGTTTTGGTTCCGTTCACTGCTACTTGCTGATAGGTACCAGTTTCCAAATTATAAACATAAGGATAAGCAACGTTCGGAGATCCGTCCCGATCAATTGCATTTATTGTAAGGTTATAACGCTCACTTTCCTTTGTCATGTTCATTGCCGTATGCGTCACAATTTTTCCATCTAATCTTGCTGATAGTTGACCTTGGTACGTAGCCCCTAAAGTTCCTTTACTTACGTCAACTGATAATTGGACAGTTGCATTTCCTTTTGCCGGAACCGTTACCTTGTCTGCAGATTGCTTAATCAATCCATTAGGAGCAGGTTGACCATTTGCATCTGTAAATGAAATAGAAAGATCCAATATGACATCCTTATCGCTATCATTGTAATATGTCACATTTCGTTCAACAGGTGTCTTTTCCTCGTGAGGCCAATCAAAAAATCCAAATGATACAGAACCTGTTGAACGAATATTCCCAAGAGCTGCCGGAATATCTAAACGACCTGTTCCATATTGAGTTGGGTTCAGTCCTTTTAGTTGAACTGTTGAGCTCATTAATGCATCTTTAATCTGTTGACCAGTCCATTCCGGATGCCTTTGTGAAATAATCGCTGCTGCACCGGCTACGTGAGGTGTTGCCATTGATGTACCACTTTTGGACGAATAGTAGCCACTTCCAGACGATGCATATTGAGATCGAGCTGCTACAATATCGACCCCAGGTGCTGATAGATCAGGTTTAAGGGCAAAGTCCCCAATACGAGGTCCTTTCGAACTGAAAGATGCTAACTGATCTGTTTTCGATACAGCGCCTATTGTAATGGCAGCGTCTGCCGCACCTGGTGAACCGATTGTTCCTTCGCCACCTCTGTTCCCTGCAGCAATGACAAACAATGCACCTGTCTCCTTACTTAAACGGTTGACAGCTTGAGACATAGGGTCTTTTCCATCACTCGCCTCTTGTGATGATAAACTCATTGAAACGACTTTGGCATGGTGTGCAGCCCACTCCATTCCTTCAATAACCCAGGAATCTTGACCTGACCCATTATTCGCTAAAACTTTCCCTACTAGAAGATGAGAACCTGGAGCTACTCCTTTTAATTTCCCACCTGAAGCTGCACCTGTTCCAAGTACAGTGGAAGCAACATGGGTACCATGAGAATTGTAATCCCTTGTATCTTCACCCGGAACAAAACTAACTGCTTCATCCAACTGCCCTAAAATATCTGGATGGTCCTTATCAATACCTGTATCAAGGACAGCTACTTTTGTTCCTGTTCCATCAAATCCAGACGACCAAGCAGTTGGCGCACCAACTTGTGGAACACTTTTATCTAAAGTTGCTTCTACTTTTCCATCAAGCCAAATTTTGTCGATTCCGTTTTCTACTTGTTCATTCGTCATTTTTGTTTTACTTGATTTTGTATTGATACCAGATTTAACTGATTTCCAAAAGTCGTTTGCTTTTGATTTCTTTGTAGTTAGCGATACAGCGTTAATACTCTCTAAAATATGAGTCTGAGTAGAACCTTCTGGTGCTTCAGGAATCGAATCAGTAGTCATTGCACGCGTTTTGCTTTTTTTGTATTGTACTATGAGTGGCATCGTATTCTGATTTGCATCATCATACTCATTTTTCAAAAGTTTAGAAATATTAAACAGATCATTATCTAGCTTGTCTGCTGCTAAATACGGCATTGCTTGTTCTGGAATAACAAATGTTTCTTTATTAATTGTCATGATATTTGTATGATCTTCTTCACCATTTGCAGTCGTGATATCAATTGTTGTCTTTCCATCGCCTACGCCTGTAATTGTGACAACATCACCCGTAATTAATGTAATAGTCCGTGTTTCTCCATTTTTAAATGAACTTAAAACAGGGTCTTGGTTTTGCTGTTCATCAACATTTCCGGTTTTTATTTGCTGAACTGAGTCATTTTGTGAGGCTTCAGATGATGTATTTGCATGTGTGATTAACGGCACTGATGATAACAATAGTGCTGCAAATATTGCTATTCCGGTATGTTTTGAGATTTTTCTTTTCTTTTTCATACATTTTCCCCAATCTATTAATTTACGATTTTTAACTAAATATTTTCAGAGATTCATAGAATTAACGTCAAAATATATCAAACGAACATGTTTTTGAGAATTTTAGCTTTGCTTTTTTTGAGTATAGTAGAGGATTTGTGTTAAATTTTCTTGTATTTTTAGCTAAATTATTATATTAATGTTAAATGAATAACCTGGTTGTAATTTTACGAAAATAGATAAATTAAAATAAATACTTAATAGTCTTTCAGTGTTTCATTTGGCCCAACTATGATAAATCAGTAGTTCGTGGTAAATCAGTTGCTAAAATAGTTAGAATTTAACAGTCTACTATTTTCTATTTTTTTTAAATATCCCCTTCAAAATCATAAGTATAATTTTTTAAAGGGGACAATTTTTAATGTAAGCCAAATGCTTTTATGACATCTTGCTTAATGCTGTTGCCTACATCATCCCATGCACTTGCGCGTAGCGATGCAGAACCACCTGGATTGTTAGGAAGTTTAATATCTGCAACCCAATCTTCACCTTCACGATTCAGATTCGTTTGTTTCCATGTCTTTCCTTCATCAAAGGAAACCTCAAGCGTTGCTCCTTCAATCGTACCAGCACCTACTGCGTTAGGTAGATGAGTAGCTGATAATTTTAGCTTAGTTGATCTTGCAGCTGGTACATTACCTGCTAGGTCCGTTTTAACATCAAAATGTAAATCTAGCATTGGGAGAATAGGTTTATTTTCTGAGTATTCTGACCAGAATGTCCATTCGGTATGTGTTTGAGTAGATTTACTCCATACGTTCGGATCACGTTTGGAATCTGATATCATCGTATATTGTTTACGTTCTTTTGGAATCAAGTTTGAATAATACACGATTACTGATTCACTATCTTTTTCAGCAATAAGTGAAGATCCTTGATACAACTTAGAATGTGTACCTCCATTACCAAAGAACCCTGCATGTCCTACTTGTGAATCACCCCAAGGGTGCGTACTTACATATAGCATCGTTTTATCACGATAAGAAGCAATAAATCCGGAGCTAAACGATGGCTCAATGACAGGCTTGAACCAATCACTTTCCAATTGTTGGCCTGGTTGATATTTTTTTAATTCATGTCGCATTTCCCACCAGTCACGTAACTGATCAAACTTCTCTACCGTTGATTTTTGATACCATGTAGATCCTTCAGGGGCTGATACCCACTCCTCGCGTTCTGCTGGTAAGTTCATAACTTCCCAACTAAGTCTTCTATCTACCGAGCGATTTGGACGGAAATCAAAACGCCATTCCGTACCTATTGCTGGTCGATCTGAATAGTAACGGCTATCTACTCTTGCTAATTCATCTGGTTGTGGCGCATACACTGTTTCTTCATAAGGAATTGAATCGTTAAATACTTTAATTAAATCATATAAATATGGAGAATTTTCTGTTCCTTGTACATTCAATTTTATATCTCCTGAACGTACCGCTTCTACAAGTGCCTCGCCTTCTGTCCCACTAATTGATGTGATCGCTAAAGGAACTTTTGCGTAAGCATCTGGGACATAGGCATTGCTCGATTCACGAGGATCGTCATTGACTACGATTAACAGTTTTACACCTGCTGCTATTGCTGCTTGTGCTCGTTCCGCTGGTTTCACGCTGTCACTACGATAGATCACGACTGCCTTTCCTTTTGCATCCAGTCCTTCATAATCAGTAGCTGCACCCTTACCAGCATAAATAGTAGGAAGTTGATATGTTCCGTCAAGATTTGTACTGCCTGTTTGTGGAAGATCATCAAACTCATGACCATTCAGTTTCATTGTTAGGATTGGCTTGATCATTCTCCAACGCACGTCCATTTCAAAGCTTCCATTTTCTACCTTATCCGTAGGAGCTGCATATACTTTATCAACTGTCTTTGGCAATTCAATTGATTCACCTGTTCCACCTTTTGCTGTTACGCGAGTGTACTCCATTCTTCTAAAGGATGCTTCCGATTTCTTTGGCGTTTCTACTTTTATTTCATGGGTTTTTCGTCCGTCTAACTCAATTGTCTGGTCTTTTGTTAATTCAAATTCTGGATTCCCTACAAAAGCTACCCCTTGGTGGTCTGTATTTGTGTCGACATCCATGATTGACGTAACAGAATACGCACCTGGAAGCAATCGTATATCAACTGAACCATTTACTTTGACTAACTGAGGTTTAGCTGTTTCAAAGTTATAAAGAACAGCATAGGCAAAATTCGGTGAACCATCTCTGTCGATTGCTTTAATTGTTAAGTTATGATGCTCTTCTTCCTTCACCATAGCCAATGAAGTACGAGTAACTACTTTACCACCTACAGAAGCTGCTAAATACCCTTGATAGCGTGCTCCAAGCAGTCCTTTGCTCACGTCAACAGCTACTTTAATTGACGTACTTCCCTTTGCTGGAATCATTACGATGTCTTTAGAATGCGTTAACAAACCTTCTGGAGCCTTTTTACCGGCTGCATCTGTGAATGTTGAAGCGATATTTAATGTTACATCTGTATTTGTGTCATTTTTATAAGTTACTGTGCGTACAACAGGTTCTTTTTCGTCATGTGGCCAGTCAAAAAGTCCAAATGATACAGAGCCAGTTGCATATACTCCGTTGTTAATAGCTGCTGGAATATCAAGACGTCCTGTTCCAGTTTGGTACGGTGTAAGACCTTGTAATTGCTTTGAAGAGCTCATTAATGCATCTTTAATTTCCTGCCCAGTCCAATCTGGATGCTGTTGTAAAAGAATGGCAGCTGCACCAGCAACGTGAGGAGTTGCCATTGATGTACCATTTTTAGACATATACATCCCGCTTCCTGACGCTGCAACTTGAGAGCGAGCAGCCATTATGCTCACACCAGGAGCTGATATATCAGGCTTAATGGCCATGTCTTTAATACGTGGCCCTTTAGAGGAGAATGATGCTAATTGATCTGTTTTTGAAACAGCTCCAACTGTTAATGCTGCATCAGCTGCACCCGGAGCTCCAACTGTTCCTTCACCACCATTGTTACCCGCAGCTATAACAAATAAAGAGCCTGTTTGCTCACTTAAACGATTAACAGCCTGAGACATTGGGTCTGTTCCATCACTTGCTTCACTTGACCCTAGACTCATTGAAATAATCTTTGCCTTATGGGATGCCCACTCCATTCCGTCAATAATCCAAGAATTTAGACCAGATCCATTGTTTCCTAGTACCTTTCCTACGATCAAACGAGCACCCGGTGCAACTCCTTTATTGACACCATTTGAAGCAGCACCTGTTCCCAACACAGTGGAAGCTACGTGTGTGCCGTGCGAGTTATAATCTGAAATATCTTCTCCAGGCACAAAGTTGACCGCTTCATCTAATCGACCTGAAATGTCAGGGTGGTTTTTATCAATCCCTGTATCTAGTACAGCGACTGTCGTGCCTTTTCCGTTGTATCCTGCATTCCAAGCAATTGGTGCACCTACTTGCGGTACACTTTGACTCAAGGTTGCTTCTACTTTCTCATCTAGCCATACTTTTTCGATCCCCTCACCTAGTTGATAAGAAGGACTAGATGTTCTGGAAACAGAAGCTTTTGATTTTCCTGAAATGGCTTTCCAAAAATCTTTTGCATGTTTTTTATTTGTAGTGACTGAGACGCTATTTATACTTTCTAGCACGTGGACTTGCTCTGAACCAACAGGAGCTTTTGGTACAGAAGTCATCGAATCTGTTTTGTTCTCATCATACTGCATGATAACCGGTACTGTTTTTTCTTTCGCATCATCGTATCCTTCGCGAAGCAATTTGGTTAGATTAAATAAATCCATGTCAATTTGGTCAGCTGCTACATATTCCATTGCTTGTTGGGGAATCACATACGTTTCATTGTTAATTGTCATAATACGTGAACGATCTTCAATGCCATTTGTAGGCTTCACATCAATCACTGTTTTGCCGTCTCCAACACCTGTGACAGTGACTACATCACCTGTTAAAAGGGTAATGGTACGAGTTTCACCCTCTGAAATAAAACCAAGTTGCGGTTCTTGTTTCAGAGTTTCCTTCACGTTTTGATTCTCTTCCTCAGTAGCTAAAACTTTAGTCTCTGGAGATGTTTCTGCATGGGAGCTGAATGGAACAGATGATAATAATAGAGCAGCAGAGATGGTTAAACCTGCAGTTTTTGAAAGCTTTACTCTTCTTTTCTTCATTTGTATGTTTCCCCTCACAATTGTTAAACCGTTCTTTTCATCGATTTAAAAAGTTTAAAATCATAGTACTTCTTTATCAACACCCCTTTCTTTTCATTTAATAAACAATCGTTATAGCAATCTACAATACTACTGGTAATTAGTTTTTAGTTATTAAATTACTATAATCTAAGAATAGTATGACATATTGAATGCACTACCACTATGAAACAAAAGGACATAAAATGATGTTAAAAAGTTCTAATTTTAGTTGAACTAAAGTTCTATTAATTCTTCTTTTTCTAGAAAATAGAAAAAGGCGAGAAATCTTAATTCCTCACCAAATCCAGCTAAAGTGTTATAGCCAAAAATTTATATGTAATTTAGTATTAATGAAGGGTCTTTCTTAAAGCGTAACAATTTGATTTTTTACTGCAACAATGATCGCTTGTGAACGACTTTTCACATTCATTTTTTTAAATATTTTGTTTATATGAATCTTTACAGTCCGTTCACTAATATAAAGTTCTTCTGCAATTTCTTTATTGCTTACACCCTTGACTAATGCGGTTAAAACTTCTTTTTCACGTTGCGTTAAATCAATTATGAATTGTTGATTCCTTTGTTGGTTTAATAGTTTTTTCGTTAGAGATGGTTGAATGATTGATTCACCACTAAATACTACACGAATTCCTTCTATAACCTTTTCACCGGGACTATCCTTTAAAAGATAACCGTCCGCTCCTGCATGAAGTGCTGACATGAAATACTCATTATGGTCGTACATTGTTAATATTAAAACTTTACAATTGGGGTTATATTCTTTTATTTCTGATGTAATATCAATACCATTTTTATTAGGTAAATTAATATCCATCAAAACAACATCTGCTTGAGTTTGTTTAATCTTTGAAATAATATCTAGTCCAGAAATCGATTCACCAGCTACTCTCATATCAGATTCTAAATTAATGATTGTCCGTATTCCATCCCTTAGTAATGGATGGTCATCAACTAAAAGTACATTAATCACACCTTTTCCTCCTTTTAATTTTGTATTTTTAGTAAAATAATGGTTCCATTTCCAGGGGAACTTTCAATATCTAACATAGCTTCAATTCTCTCTGCTTGTTCCTGCATAAGTAAAATCCCCATATGTGGTTCATTTTGACTTTTTACAATTGCATCATATAAGGAAAAGCCTATACCATTATCCTTTATTTTTAAGAGGGTATTGTCCATCTCATATGAGAGATAAATATCAATTTTTTTCGCATTCGAATGCTTTATCGCATTTTGAACACTTTCCTGAAAAATATTATAAAGAACTTTTTCAACTAAAAACGAGGATTGAACCGTTTCGCCTTTTGTTTTAAAAGAAATTGAGATTGTGTGTGTTTTGACCAATTGATCTACCTTCATTTGAATAGCTTCTATCAAACCAATTCTTTCATCTACTGTAGGTCGTAGCTCAAAAATCGATTGTCGTAAGTCTTTTAAACTAGTACGTAGTTGTTCAACTGTGTGTCCAATTAATAAATTTTCATCTTTAGTTTTTTGATGATTAGCTCGTTGCGAGACTTCAAGCTGAAGTACTAAACCTGCTAGCGTTTGCGCCATCCCATCATGAATTTCACGTGCTATTCGATTCCGTTCTTCGAGAATAAGATTTTTTTTCTGTTCTGTAATGAGTAATTTATTTTTTAATAAACTTGATAATTGGTTACTAAAAGCAGTAATTGAATGAATCTCTTCTTGAAAGAAGTTATCCATTCCACTTTTCCCAACGAGTAGCACTCCTAAATATTCACCATCAAATAGTAAAGGTGAGATTAAACATGACTGAACGTTATAATTGAAAACAAAAATATTATGATTTTTTAAAGTAAGATTAGACAGAATCTGAATGTCAAAAATATTGTTAAAGAAATCTGTTTTTAACTCTTTTTTTTCATTAATCAGCCCGTCCCCTAAGAAATAAGTTAATTGATCGTTCTTTTTTACTAAAATTTCAAATGCAGTGCATGAAAGAAAAAGCTTTATTTGTTTTCTTAACCCTTCTAAATTACTTGCAGATACGATTTTATTAAGCTCAGTTGAGATCGTAACCAATGATTTCAATCTCATTCTCTCTTCAAGTACTTTAGAATAGGAACAACTAATCATTGAAAGTGCAGCTAATGGCATAAAGAAAAGCAAAGATAGTAATTGCTCTTTCCCATTAAAGCCAACAATGGCAATAAGCTGGATTACAATAAGATAAATCATTTCAAAGAACAAAACACTCACTACTTGGATGTATTTTTGCACCCATGCCTTTTTCGTGTATTTTTCTTGTTTAAGCAATAGTAGTAAATCAACTTGTATATTGTTAACGAGAAAATAAACTGTAGAAAATATAACAACTTTCCAAATATAGATTTGTCCATTATTTGTTGGTATGTTAGAAATCGGTATGTAATAATTTGTTACTGTATAAGTTATAAATAAACTTAGCATAAGCATAGCGGTATTAAATAGAACCATACTTGCTTTTCTTCGTTGATAGATCTGTATACATAAGTAAGTAATGAACCAACAAACGATTGTTAAATTAAGATTAAACGTAAAAACCATCGTAAAAGTGATTGAACAACTCACTGTGGTCGAAATTTTACCAAAGTTCATTGGAAATAGCTCGATTAGCGTAAAAAGAATCCATAAGGAAAAGAAAAGGAAACTATTCGTTATTTTTGAGAATGACAGAATAGAAGAAAATAATACTACGTATCCAGCCATTATAATTGTATAAAAATAAAAATTTAAGCTATTCCTCCTATATATATCGTTAAACATTGTTTCACCTCGATTGATATACTACAAACAGATAAAAAAGAAAAACCGCCACCAGCAAAATAGAGTTTAACCCCACTAGCCAATGTCGGTTGTGTTCTTTTATAAGAAACACAACAAAATTATAATTTAATTCAATCAATTTCGTAATTGATCTTAAGTTTTATCTATCTAAAACTTTTGTACTATTTTTGTTCATTTATACTTTTAATTGATGATTTCACACTTATGTTTAGTTCAATCATTAACAAATCTCGTATACCTTCAGATTAATTATGTTAAAATTTAGATTTAGTTTCAACCGGGTTAATGATGACTTGATTTAATAACCCAAGTCAAACGTTTTTATAAAATACGACATAAAACGACATAAATATTGAAGTAAATAACCCGGCTTTTACTCGTACAAAAATAACGTGTTTTAATCATTTCCTAAGAAGATTTCCTTAAAGTCCTCAAATAAAAAAAGAGGAATTTTCCTCTTTTTTAAAATTTCTGCCTAATATTTAGATTGTTCTCATCACATCAATTACTTTATCAATATCATTTTTCGCAATCCAGTAATGTGTGGCAAAACGCATCATACCATCTTCTTCTGGCGCAAAAGTGATGATTCCGTTCTCTTTAAAAATTTGTTCAATTTCATCAGGACTTCTTCTCATATTTGTCAATTGGAAGAATACTAAATTGATGTGAAGTTGCGATGTGTTAACATTAATTCCTTCGATTTCACTAAGTTTATTAGCTAAATATTGAGCATTTTCATGATCTTCGTGTAATCGTTTCGTCATTTTCTCTAATGCGATTAGACCAGCGGCAGCTAAAAATCCAGATTGTCTCCAGCCTCCACCGAGTAATTTACGCTTCTTTTTTGCTTTTTCAATAAATTCTTTACTACCAGCAAGTATTGAACCCACAGGTGCACAAAGTCCTTTTGATAAACAAAACATTACTGAATCACTATATTGAGATAATTCTTTAACATCCGTTTTTAAATAAGTAGCTGCATTAAATATTCTTGCGCCATCTAAATGAACAGGAATATTTGTATCTTTTGCTATGCTATAAACTTGCTTCATATAGTCGATATCTACTACAGATCCATTTGAATAAGCATTTTCTAAACAGATTAATGAGGTTTCTGGATAATGGATGTCATCAGGTCGGATCGAATGTTTAATTCGGTTAATATCCATCTTGCCATGAGTTGTTTGTAAAGTTCTTAAGTGAACTCCTGCAATAATTGAAGCAGCTCCTACTTCATGTTCGAAAATATGACAATCCTCTCCAAGAATGACTTCAGTACCTCGATCACAATGTGTAAACAAAGCAAGCTGGTTACCAAATGTTCCACTTGGTACAAATAAAGCAGCTTCTTTTCCAATTATAGAAGCAGCTAGAATTTCTAATTTTTGTACAGTTGGATCATCGCCATAAACATCATCGCCAACTTCGGCTAAAAACATGGCTTGTCTCATTTCATCTGTAGGGTTTGTTACAGTGTCACTTCTTAAATCAATAAACTTCATTTTCATTCCCCTTTTTTTACTATTTTCAGAATTATCTAAACTAGATTGATAGACGCATTGAGATTTAGTTTCTAATACAAGTATCCATCTCATTGTCGGAAATTAGCGGATAAATTTAGTCATTAAATGCTTTGTTTTTTTCAAATTCCTTTAAACCCATAAGCAAAAGCTTCTCAGTAATATCCTCAATTCCAGTATGATGAGCTAGCGCAATTTGTTTAATCTTTTCTTTTATTGAATCTTTCACAAAAATAGTTAGTTGTTCTTGATTACTCGTAAACACAATTAAACCTGGTCTAGTAGAAAGCTTGCCATCAATTAAACAGTTTTGTAAAATTTCAAAATCTTGTTCAATGTTGGAATCAAGATATGGTAGTTTAATTGGTTTTATTTCGACCTTAATTGAGTTGTCCTTAATATAAAGATTCATATTTTGATGTCCAATGTGTTTATAAAAAGAATCGATAATGCCAAAAATGGGAGCACTAATTGACTGAGGAATTGGAAATTGAAATGAAATCATACCTCTTTTCGTACTATGACTGGCTTTCTTCATTTCATAAGCTTTTCTAAAACCACGGCTTGTAAGTTCTTCTTTATTTAAAAGTTCACCCATGTTCGTTTTTGCTACGATTTCAGAGGTATCATTAAGCTCAATGATACGGGCTTTTTCGTTCGAGTTTGGAATTTCATATAGTCCAAATAAGTAAAATTCTAAGTCCTTAGTAAAAAAAGACTTTTTTCTTGATGCATTTTTTTGTGAGAATTTTAGATTTTCAATTTCTTCTTCTGGAATAAATACAGTTAGTCTACCTTTAAAATTTACTTTACTTGCGTTAATTTTCCCAGATTTTATATACTGATGGATTGTTGCTTTCGATACTCCTAATAAATTAGCTGTTTCAAGAACAGTTAGTCCTACCGGTTTTACCGTTTGGGACTTTAACTGATTAAGATCCTCTAAATAAAACCTCATTGTCCCATCGATTTGCCAATCTTCATAAACAAGATTGAGTTTCCTAGCCTTTACATAATTGTAAATCGTTTGTTTCGATACACCTAACAGCTCTACAGCCTCATTTGTTGTAACAATCTCTTTCATTTTTTGATCTTGTTCTAACATTTGGATTCTTCCTTTTTCATTGTTTTATAGCCTCATTATATCATAATTATTTCCAACAAATTGTTAAAAAGTAATTAAACAGATACAAATAAATCTATTTATTTATAAATTAATAATTATACGTAATTTGTTTTAAGTAGAATAATAGTGTATTTTTCAACCTTATTCATTCCATGCATTTTAATATTTATAAAATATTAAAGTTAATTATTTAGCTGGAAAAAATATTCGAATTAATACTATAAATAGAATGATTTATGTATAATAGATTATGAGGTGAGTAATATGTTAGTAAAATCAAGTCTACTTATTACAAATTCAGCGCATTTACCAAGTACGAATCTAAATGAATCCAACATAATTGAGTATTTAATAGATGAAACATACTTTCCTATTCTTCTACAAACTAAGTTTGAGAATGAAAAAAATCATCGGATGATCTATGAAGGTTTTTCTGATTTGGATATGATCTACTACTTTGTCCATCAAAGAAAAGATATTCAAAAATCGAAACAACGAAAAGATAGTACAAAGATGGAATACATACGAGAGTTAATGCAGTTTTTTCGATACTTGATGAAGAGTGAAGAATTTTTGCGTCAGGATGTAGAATCTTATATAGAAACTTCATTTTTCAAAAATTTAAAACAAAGACATATCGATTCATATCAACAATGGCTATCTACTTATCAATACGGTTCGAACAAGCAACAATATCGTGTTACAACTCTTTCAAGAAAACTTGTCATATTAAAAAGCTTTTTCAAGTTTTTATTTGATAGTCATTATGTTCAAGTACCTTTATATACTCGAATTTTGAATGCAAAAATTACAAAGGATGATTTACCAAATCGCGATTTAGAAGAAAGTGAAGTTAAAGCATTATTGAATTTTTATAATGGAAATATTTTAAAAACGACTATAATCAAATTATTAGCTACAACTGGCATGCGAATTCGGGAACTAGCAGAGGCAAATTGGGGTAAAGTTACAAAGGATTCAAACGGTTATTGGCTAGAGATTATTGGAAAAGGAAATAAAAAACGTGAAGTTAAATTATTAAATCATGTATTTGTAGATTTATGTAAACTAAGGAGTCGACGTGGTCTATCAAATCTAATATCAAAAACAGATTCAAGTCCATTGTTTCCAAATAAACTGAATCAACATTATTCGTTTAAATATTTATCAAAATATGTAATAGAAATGATAAAAGATTCAGAGTTACCTTTTGTAAAAGAACATAATCGATCGAACAATATTAGTCCTCACTTCTTTCGACATCATTATGCATGTCGTTCAATTGAAAAAGGTGCGAGCATTTATCAAGTTAGTCGAAGTTTAGGTCATGAAAGTATTCAAACAACTGAACTTTATTTAGCAAAAATGATGAATCGAACTCAAAATGCAAGTAATGTTTGGGATGATGAAATTTATTAATAAGAAAAACCCCATTTTTTAAAAAAGGGGTTTATTTTTATACTTTACGTTCAGTTTACATAATATTATTATAAAAAACTTATATGAAACAATTTAGGAAGTAGAAAAATAATAATTCGTGTTAAAAAGAATCAACTTTAAAGTCTTACTACTACCTCTGTTCCATCTTTTAATTTCGTATCTACAAGGATTAGTCCATTGTTTTTTGAAAGTCCCTCTAGTAACGGCTTCAAATCCTTTCTATCAATTTCAGGAAAGTTGAATTTGCTGCCATTTTTTTTAATTGCTTTATTTATTAATCGATTAAGCAAATTTGATGTGATGATCAAACTTGCTAAATTTAAAACCGCATAAGGAACAGGAATGGAGAATCGCTTTCCTTCTATTTTCACCTTGACCTTTAACATATTCTACTCAATCACGACGAAAACTTTATCACCGTTAGATGAAGTGATGTCAACGATTTGTCCGACCATTTCGTTTTCAATTGCTTCGATTAGCAGATCAATGTTAATATCTTTAACATATTTTTCAGCTTCAGGAATTTTTTCAGCAATATTAGTTCCTACTTTTAAAACAGCCTTCACAAGATTAATCGGTACATTTACATTCACATTATCTCCTACTTCAGAGTTCACACGAATCTTTAAGATTTTATTTCCATATGATTCTTTTTTCAAAGATACGCGTTCTGGCTGATCTTTATCTTGTAAAATATTAATTAATTCACTTGCTTTATCTTTATCAATCTTTCCTTCTTCTACCAAGGTTAAGATTCTAGAAATCTCATCTTTCATTATAAGTCCCCCTCTTTTAATAATTGAATGGCTTTCTCAGCCGTAATTTCGCCTTTTTCCAATAATGTTACAATTTTAGATTTATCTATTTCTGGTTTCTTTTGAGTGGAATACCCAAGGGTAGAGATAATTTCATCTAATTTTCCCCTGACAGTCGGATAAGAAATTCCTAGTTCCTTTTCGACCTCTTTAATATTTCCACGGCATTTAAGAAAAATCTCAATAAAATGAAGTTGTTCTTGGCCTAGAGCTGCTAATCTTGATACTTCAAATTCATTTTCAATCGTAGTCTGACAATGGTTACAATGTAGTTTAGTAATTTTAAGTGCCTTGCTACAAACAGGACAATTAGTGAGTAAAGGATACGACATACTGTTCTCCTTTCTTTATTTAATCATATCATACACTATATATTTAATTTTTCAAACAAAAATTTAAAATTATTTATAAAATTTTATAATTTTATTAAATTATTTAATGTTTACATTAAATAATTTGAATCACTGAACGAAAAAGTTTAATTATTATATAAATATTTAGCTTTTTATTCAATAATTCAATTTGTATATTAAATAATTTTATTTTTAGATCATAAAAGTAAAAAAAAGACCCTTTAAGGAGTCTTTCTAAAATCTTCTATGAGCTTTAAAGCATCATATTTTTAGTCTCTCTATTCTCTTTTATCGTTGACCAATACTCTCATTTCAATTAAAAATTCTTCTTTTTGATTCGGCGAATAATTATTATGTATTAATGACTCATAAATATCACTTTTAATTGTTATTTGATGTTTGTCTATATAATTAATAAGTCTTTGTAAGTTTGTAAAATAATCATTAGATGATACGCTTTTATAAGTTATGCAAATGTATCTTCCTTCGGGGATGGTTGAAAGCTCGGTATCTGGTAATAGTAGTGTAGTTTGTTTTTTTGTTAAAACGGGTGTAAATAAATATTGATATGTTACTTCACTAACATGTGTATAAGACTTATATGGGACAATGGCTCCATAACCATTGTTCCTAAAACCTTCTGTAGATGCAGCAAATTTCTTTAATTTACTATATGAAGCATTCAAAATATTTTTCGGATCGATCCCATTCGCTTTCGTCTGAATGATTTGCATTTCTTCTTCATACGAAAAAAACACTTCACCAAATTGTGGATAATCCTTTTGTTTTTGCAATCCCTTTTTTGCATTTGCGATGATTTTTTCAATTTCGATTAAAGAATCTATTTTTTCTCTTACAATTTTTTCTTGTTCTGTTAAAAAGGAAAAAAATTCATCTCTCTGTAGTCCCTGTACTTCTTTCATCTCTTCTAATGGAGTACCAATATATTTGAGAGATTTGATTAAATCGAGAAGATGAATTTGTGAGTCTTTGTAATATCGATAATTCGTGTCTGGATCGATATACGCTGGTTTAAATAAATTGATTTTATCATAATATCGGAGTGCTTTAATTGAAATATTAACTAACTTGGATACCTCACCTATTGAATAAAGTTTTTCCTTCACTTTAATCACCTCCACATTCTTATTTTAGCAAAAGAAGCATATTCTTTATTCGTAAATATAGAATACGCTTTTTTGATATATTATGCAGTTCGATATACTGGCATTTTCCAAGCAATTGTTAAACCAACACCACTTGCTAATAAGACTGTTGCAAAATAAAATGGATAGTTTAAGTCTATATCAAATAGGATTCCACCTATTATTGGTCCTATTACATTCCCAAAACTAGTAAACATTGAGTTCATCCCACCTACAAAGCCTTGTTCATTACCTGCAATTTTAGATAAATAGGTTGTAACAGCTGGACGCATTAAATCAAAGCCTAAAAATACTGTAATCGTCACTACTAAAATCATAAAATATGAGTTCACAATTGTCATCATAAACACTAGAATTGTAGAAAGGATTAGACTATATCGGATTAATCGAATTTCTCCCATCCATTTTGTTAATCGATCAAATAATGCTATTTGAGTAATCGCACCAACAATCCCACCTCCAGTAATCATGATTGCTATGTCTTTTGGTGTAAAACTAAATTTATGATTTGTGAATAATGAAAATAATGATTCAAAAGCTGACAAACCAAATTGTGAGATCAATATAACCATAAACGATATAAAATACATTGGAGCAAAAATACGTTTAAATCCTGGTTTTTGTCCTTTCTCCTCAATACAGTCTTGATTGCGTTCTGGCTCAGGAAGGACTGTAATAGATAAAACACCGGCTAAAATCGCCAATCCTGCTGCAGAGAAAAATGGTATGCGTGGACCATATTCTGCTAAAAATCCTCCAACACCTGGTCCTACAATAAAACCTGTTGAAATTGCAGCCGACATATATCCGAGTGCTTTTGCTCTTGTTTCAACCGTTGTAACATCTGCTATAAATGCTGTTACAGCTGGCATAATGAATGCCGCACTTATTCCGCCTAGCATACGTGAAATAAAAAGAACCTCAATCGTTTTACCCATTCCGAATAAAAACTCTGAGATACTAAAGATTAATAATCCCGTTATAATCATTTTTTTACGTCCGAATTGGTCTACCCAGCGACCTGCAATTGGTGAAAAAAATAATTGTGTAATAGCAAATGCAGCTACCATATAGCCCACAATTGTACCAGATATATTTAACTCATTCATAATTGAAGGTGTGACGGGAATAATTAACCCAATTCCTAAAAAAATAATGAATAAGTTCATTAATACTAAAGATAACATTATGTTTTGTTTTTTCATCTTAACTCAACTCCTTTTAAAGCTCTACAAAACATAATGTAAAGCCTCCTCCGAGGGGAGAGTCAATTGGTTTTTTTTTATTATTTTTGATTTTTTTATGAATTTGCTTTCAATTCTTTGCAATAGAAAAAGGAGCCTCTTTTAGAGAAGCTCATAGTTATTGGTACATTGTAATCATCTATTTAAAATCATTGATAGCCTTTAAAATGTTCAGTTATCTAATGGTATTCTTATTTAGCGTGTTGAGTTTTTTGAAACATTCCGAGAATGCTCGATGTGACAAAACCAAGGATTAGAGCGAAGGTTATATGTTGGTATAACCCAACAGTACCGTTTGCTCCCATACGATGCCAAATATCGTTAGGTAGCGTTTTCCAAATAAACCACAAGCATGATGTTACGATAACTGTAATAATTGGTATCGTGAGGCGTTTCCCAAGTGATGAAGCAATAAACATCATTAAAGCTAAACCAAGGATCGGTGTACTACCAAAAAACCATTGAAGTATATGAAAATCGATGTTTTCCATCCATATCCCTCCTCATTTTAATTGTATGAGGAGATATTGCTAAAAAGTAATGTTCCTGTTAGAAATTCAAATGGCATTTCTTTATTGTAGTAAATTATCAAAACATAAATAAAGTCAAGGCCAAATGGCCTTGACTTTATTTTACGATTACTTTTCCTACCATACCTACATTAAAATGGTACTTACATGTAAGATCATATGTATTTGCTTGTTTTGGTGACACTGAAATGGTTTTTTCAGTTCTTGGTTGAACTTCTACATCAATATTGAGCATTTTCACAGTAAAAGTATGTGGCTTACTCCCTTTATTTTTCAATAATAAAGTTGTTTTTGTACCATTCGGAATCGTAATGTTTTTCGGGTTAAAGTAATCATCATTTAACTCTACTACGATTGTTTGTGCTCGATTATTTGCATCTGAAACCTCAGATTCAGCAAAAGCTTTGAAATTACCTGGTGTTGCCATCAGCAAAATCGTTGCCATAAAAACAATAATTCCTGAGAACCAATTTTTTATTAACATTTGCATTCCCTCCTTTCCTAGCAATATTCTTTTCCATTTGATGGAATATTATCACGATTTTTTTTATTTAATCGATATAAAAAAACTGTCCTCTTATAGAAAACAGCTTTTCGTTTATTTCCAGTTATTGTTTTGCTTCCCACTTTGCGATTTCATTTCGAACGATTGGTGCAACTTCCTTACCTAATAGTTCGATTGCTTTCATTACGTCTGAATGTGGCATCGAACCAACTGGTACATGAAGCATAAATCTTGTAATACCTACATTTTTTCGAAGGTGAATGATTTTTTGTGCGACAGTCTCAGAATCTCCAACATAAAGTGCACCTTCAAAGCTTCGCGCCGCATCGAATGCAGCTCGGTCATATGTTCCCCAACCGCGTTCTTTTCCAAGCTTATTCATGACTTGTTGAGTTGATGGGAAAAATTTATTTGCAGCAGTCATTGTATCTTCTGCGATGAACCCATGTGAATGGGATGCAATCTTTAGTTTGTTTACATCATGACCGGCATGTGCTGCTGCTTTTTTATATAGCTCAACAAGTGGTGCGAACTGAATTGGTCGTCCACCTATAATTGCAAGAACTAGTGGAAGTCCTAATAGTCCAGCTCGAACGACAGACTCACTGTTTCCGCCACTTCCAATCCAAATTGGCAAAGGGTCCTGAACTGGACGTGGATAAATTCCTATATTGTTAATGGCTGGTCGGTGTTTACCACTCCATGTTACGAATTCAGATTTTTGCAAGGTTAACAGTAAATCCAGTTTTTCTTCAAAAAGCTCATCATAGTCGTTTAATTTATAGCCGAATAAAGGAAATGATTCGATGAATGAACCACGTCCCGCCATGATTTCCGCTCGACCATTCGAAATACCATCAAGCGTAGCAAAATCTTGAAATACTCGTACTGGATCTGCTGATGAAAGGACAGTTACGGCACTTGTTAGTCGAATGCGATTTGTATGTGATGCAGCTGCTGCTAATACGACTGCTGGAGATGATGCTGCAAAATCATTACGATGATGTTCCCCTACTCCAAATACATCTAATCCAACTTGATCTGCTAGAATAATCTCCTCAACCACTTCACGTAATCGTTCTGCATGGCTTATTACATTACCTGTAATAGCATCAGGCATTGTTTCTGCAAAAGTACTAATTCCTATTTCCATTTAACTATTCCTCCCAATTTCTATAATGTTAAAGAAAATTTTGAGTAGATTTATAAGGTTTTCGTTGCTATATTTATTAAGCAACTTAAATATACCTCAAATTCGAGATAATTTCTAACAAAGTAGTATAAAGCAATTAAATAGATCGTATTGCCATCATAAGTATGACCAGAAAAAATACATTTTCTGAATTTTAGGAGTATAATAGAGTATTAGAATTACTTCTATGTTCACCTTCAAAAACTCTAAAAAATTTTATCCAAAGTAGTGAGAAAGGAAGTTTAAGAATGAATAAAACTAAACCAACTGAAGTAACAGTTGATGGTTTCTTTAGACGTCAATTAAATCGTTTTTCTACACCATTTGGAAATAAACCAGGAGAAATCCCTATTGAAGCAGGTCGATATCGTCTCATTTGGTCAGCTGCTTGTCCATGGGCACATCGCTCTGTTATTGTACGAAAAGTTTTAGGCTTAGAAAATGCTATCAGTTTAGGTACCGTCAGTCCAATGCGTCCAAGATTGCCTCACGTGGATTGGGAATTTTCTTTGGATTCAGGAGGAGTTGATCCAATATTAGGCGTTCGCTATATGAGTGAAATCTATCATAAATCAGATCAAAACTATTCAGGACGTCCGACAGTACCCGCTATGATCGATATAAGCTCTGGCAAGGTTGCCAATAATGACTATTTTAGGCTAACAAATTATTTCGAAACGGTTTGGAAGCCGTACCATAAAAAGAATGCACCAGATTTATACCCAGTTTCCATTCGCCAGGAAATTGATGCGCTAAACGAAATCATATTCACTGATGTAAACAATGGTGTATACAAATGTGGTTTTGCACAATCTCAGAAAGCATATGAAGATGCTTATGAAACATTATTTAATCGATTAGATAAGCTAGAGCAGCGATTATCTAAACAACGTTTTTTATTTGGTGATAAAATTACTGATACTGATGTTAGGTTATATACAACACTTGTACGGTTCGATGCTGCTTATTTTACAGCCTTTAATACGAATCGAAATTTAATACGCGAGTTTAAAAACCTATGGAGCTATGTACGAGATTTATATCAAACACCAGGTTTTGGGGATACAACTGATTTTGATGCGATTAAACGACATTACCATTTATCGATTACCATTTCAACCGATAAGGAAGAACCAAAAATTTTACCAAAAGGTCCAGAACTTACGATTTGGAATTCGAAGCACAATCGCGAAGATTTAAGTGGACAAAAAGAAAAGTTCCTCATTCATTAAGGCATAAGGAGATGCAATTTTAATGGTAAAAATAGAAATTTGTAATGCTGAAAAAGAGATGTTTCAGTCAATTCGAGAACAAAGAATTAACGCTTATTATGAATACGTTAACCTGTTACCAGATAATCATTGGAATGCTTTAAAGAAGTCCCTCTCATCGAATGTTGATGAACATGAAGGTGTGGAAATAATTGTTGCCACGGTTTTAGGAAAAATTGTCGGTAGCGTCGCTTTATTCCCAGCCAAAATAAATGCCTATGGAGACTATATCGACGAACTTGATTATCCAGAAATCCGAATGCTTGCTGTAGAGTCAGACTGCCGTGGTCAAGGAGTTGCTTCTGCGCTAATTTCAGAATGTATTAATCGAACGAAAGAAAAAGGATTCGATGCAATCGGATTACATACCGGTGAATTTATGAAAAATGCCATAAGTTTATATGAAGGAATTGGATTTAAACGTTTACCAAAGTTTGACTTCGAACCAGCAAATGATGGGATTATCGTCAGAGCTTATCAGATGAAAATTTAAACCTTATTTATTACTCATAATTAAATTTAATTTTGTTCAGTAAAAGGGCTGTCCGAAGTTTTTTTAACTTCAAACAGCCCTTTAGCGGTTATCGTGATAAGAATTTCACCTATTTAATTTGTGTTATTTAATTAGAGATATCATCTTCACTTCAGAATACTATCTTAATAGGATTCTTTTTAATATAAATTTGGAGTGTATTAATTGTCAAAAATAGATGAATCAAACATTCTAATTGAGCCTTGGAACGAAGCAGATCTTAATTTACTTCTGTCATCGAATACGAATAATATGATGAAATATCTTGGTGGTCTAGAAAGTTTAAATCAAATTATGAGTCGCCACAAACATTATCTTGAAATGAGTCGAATAGGTACAGGACAAATGTTTGTTATCGTTTTGCTTCCATTCAGAACAAAAATAGGAACTGTTGGTTATTGGGATCGCATATGGGATGGTAAACTTATTTATGAAATTGGTTGGAGCATTTTACCACAATTTCAACGAAAAGGCATAGCAACAATTGCAGTAAAAAAAGCTATTAAGAAGGCCCAAAAAGAATCGAAGCATAAATATATTCACGCATTCCCTTCCGCTAATAACATTCCATCTAATAAATTATGCGAAAAATTAAATTTCAAGTTTATTAAAAAATGTAATTTTGAATATCCAATTGGTAAATTTATGATCTGTAATAATTGGCGACTAAAGACAAAGAAGAAAAAATGAAGTTAAGCCTAAAATGCTTAACTTTCTTTTTTTAAACCTAATTCACAATCCGACTTGTTAAGTCTGTCAAAAATTCTAGTATTCTCACAATTTTTTCAATATAATAAGTAGGGGATTTGTTTACACAAAAAAAGCCGATGCCAATAGATATTGGCTCAGCTTTATGTATATTTTATTCAAAATAAAATAATGAATCGTGAGAAGTATTTGTTTGATAGTAATTTACTAAATCTTCTACAGAGATTCCTCTAATTTCAGCGATATCATTAAAACTCATATCATAATGATATGACAGTTCATGTAAAGATAATGCAGGATTATTCGCTAATAATTCATAATCAGGTAAATTGTCAAATTGTTGTGACATACTCTTCACTTCCTTTTACAGTTTCTTACTATCCTTTCCTAAAATTTACAAATTTAGTCAAGATTCGCAAAAAGATTTGAAATGAAGATAAAATGGTTAGAAGTTTTGGCGTTTTGTTTTTATCTTATATGGGTTGGCAAACCTGGAAAGCTAAATCTGCAAATGTAACTACGAATTCGGAGCATTTTTCAGTAAAAAACAAATACTTTTTGCTACATCCGTTTCACTTCTAAATCCTCATGCAATTTTGGATACTATAGGCGTAATTGGAACAAATTCACTTCAATATGATGGAACTGAAAAAATTGCTTTTTCGGTAACTTGTATTGCAGTTTCGTGGATCTGGTTCTTGTCACTTGCTATAGCAGGAAGAACGGCAGGAAAAGTAAATTTATGTTGGTTATTAATAAAATATCAGCAATTATCATTTGGTGTATTGCAATTTACCCAATTAAAGGCATAATAAAAGGATAAAAAATGCAGGTTAAAGGAATAATCCTGAATCCTGCATTTTTATTTTTTCTACTAATTAGAAAAAGTGTAATGAAGACAATGTTAGAAAAGCTTCTATTAACCTCAATAATTTCTCTTTTTCTTCATTATTTAGCATTGAATTAGCTTTACGTATGAGGTTCATACCTTCTATCCAATCATTTTCATCTATTGGTACATATCCAGCTAATTGATACAATTGAATAACAGGAACACCGAGTGGTTCTGCCAACTTTCGAATAATTTCTGTTGACGGTATACCTCTTTTGCCATTTTCAATTTGTGAAATATATGAATGGGATACATTTGCTTTTGTTGCAAGACACTTTATTGATAGATTTTTTTGTAATCGTGACTGTCTAATAAATTCAGCAAATATTCTTGAACGATCCTCAACGTTTTGCTCTTTATAGATCATATCAAATTTTAGATTACTATTCATTTCGATCTGGGAAAGATTGAATACTTCTTCTGAGATATTTCGTAAAGGAGTTTTCAATTTTTCTGGTGCATTAATAATATAAGCACACCAAATTAAGTCTTCAGCATTTCCACCTGTTACTTTTGCTATCGCTCTAGTTAATTTTTCTTCAGGTGGAGTCAATTTCGCATTTTGTAATTTGCTTAAATAGCTCTTGTCTTTTGAAAAGCCCAACTTATTTAATTCTTTGGCTATATCAGTCAAACTTAAATTTGAGTTTTTTATATATTGCTTTAATAATTTATAGTACATGCTCACACCTTTTTCTTATTTTGCTCTATTTTTATTTTTATGTGTACAACATGGACTTTGACACTGTTGTGAAATGGGTTATTTTGGGAATTTTTTTATTCATGCGGAAGTACTTTGAATCCTAACCGTTTATTAGGCAAAAAGAACTAAACCCACTCTTTTAGCTGAGTGGGTTCCTTAAAATCTGATGATGTTTACGCTTCTTTCCCAATTACCTTAAATTATTTCGGTTACTCTATTTTGGAGAATTTCAATTAATTCTTCGTCCATAAACTGATAGTCATCAGCTATATCTAGATTGACAATCTTTTTATCATTGAGTATATCTCCGAATTTATCGCGAATTCTTCTTAAATGTTTTTTCTCCATTACAAAAATAATATCTGCCCAACCAATATGTCCCTCTGTCACTTTAATCCTGGCACCAGTTTCAGTCCCCGCTGATTTTGCTTGGTTGCCATTATATAAGTGAAAAATTTTTTCTGCTGTAGGACTTCTCCATTGATTTTTGCTACAAATGAATAATAATTTTATTGTTCTTCACACCTAACTATTAATTGTTTTTCACTAAATAAATATGAGCCAAGTGGTGTTCACTATGCCAAGCATATAAAGCTAAGATGAAATCTATACTAATATTGATTTTAAGCTCTGGGTGATAACAAGTTCGATTAAACTCTTCCTCTGTTAGTGATTCAAGTAAGACTACATAACGTTCGTGAATCCCTTCGATAATTTTTAAAGAACTATGAAAATCAAAATTCGAATCACTTAGTGTAATCCATGCATTTTCATCATAGGCTTTGATCGTAGGATTATCCTCAGTTAAAGCTAATTTAACTCGAATAAGACTATTCATATGGCTATCAGCAACATGATGAATAACTTGTTTTGGTGTCCAACCACCATCACGATAAGGTGTGTTTAATTGTTCTTCTGTTAGTGATGTGATTACTACTTTAAATTTAATTGGAGCATCTTTTAGTACTTTAATAAATTCTTTACGTTGGTCAGGAGTGTAGCTTAGTGGTAAGGTAAATCTGCCAATCGGATATTTTAAATTTTCCATTTCAAATCCCCCAATTATTAGCTATTTATAAAAAAACAACAAAGCCTTTCAAAGACTTTGTTGTTAAATTACGAATTAAAGTTTATTGAATGTTTCAGTTAATACTGGAACGATTTGTTTTTTACGAGATACAACACCTTTTAATAAAGCTGTGTTGTTTTCTAACGTTACATTGTATGCTTTTTCTACTGCATTCGTAGCAGTACCTTTTGCAACTGCGATTGAGTCATTTGTTAAAATATCAGTTACAACGAATAAGAATAAGTCTAATCCTTTATTTGAAACGATGCCTTCAAGTACATTTTCTAATTCTGCTTGACGAGAAAGTACGTCATTTGTATCAACTGCGTTTACTTGTGCAATTTCTACTTTATAGTTACCCATTTGGAATTCCTTCGCATCAAGTGAAACTAAAGACTCAATTGATTTATCAGCTAGGTTTGCACCAGCTTTTAACATTTCTAGACCATATTCCTCTGCATTTACACCTGCAATTTCTGCAAGTTCTTTTGCAGCAGCAACATCTTGATCAGTACAAGTTGGAGATTTGAATAATAATGTATCAGAAATAATTGCTGAAAGCATTAGTCCAGCAACTTCTTTCTTAATTTCGATATTATTTTCTTTATACAATTTGTTTAAAATTGTAGCAGTACATCCAACTGGCTCACAACGGTAGTATAAAGGATCGCTAGTTTCAAAATTAGCAATACGGTGATGATCGATAACCTCAAGTACACGAACTTGTTCGATATCATTAGCACTTTGTTGACGCTCATTATGGTCAACTAAAATGACATTATTTGTTTCAGCTGCAACTTTTTCTACTAATCGTGGTGCTTCAGATTTAAATGTATCAAGTGCAAATTGTGTTTCTGCACTTACTTCACCTAAACGAATAGCCTCAGCATTTTCACCTAATGCCTTTTTTAATTCTGCATATGCAATTGCAGAGCAAATTGTATCTGTGTCTGGGTTCTTGTGACCAAAAACTAGTACTTTTTCCATCAAAAATTCTCCTAACTATATCTTGTTTTTCATATGTATATGTATTTTAATGCCAGGAATTGGCTTTAATATAAAACGCTTCAATAATAATACCATATCAAAATAAAAAAAAATAGCCAAAATGGCTATTCTTTACAGTTTCAAGTCAAAGTCAAAAAAGCATGCCAATGAGACTAATTGAAAACGCTTAATTTACAGGTCACTAAGCCTATTCATCCTATTGCAAACAAGTAACAAGTCTTTTCAAATTACAGTCTAATTAATCTTCAGCATTTTTATATGACATTGCTTCCGTAATCGGTTCACTCTTTGGTAACCATTCGATTGGAATATCATCTGCTTTATTAAGATCTTCAAGTAATAATTCGTCAAAATTATTTTGATTTGAATCAATTGATTTGTTCTTTTTTGATTTGCTCATCTTTTATACCTCACTTTGTCCTTGATGATTTGCTTTAGTTTGTGTAAAAGACGGCTTAGTTAATACTTATTTTATGTTTTTTATGATAATTTCAGGTATGGATATATTTTTACGTGGTTTTATATTTTCAATAATGATTTCAGCTATATCGTCTGGATTCATCATTTTTGAAGTCTTATCTTCATCAAATATACCGGCCCAAAAGTCAGTATTCATTCCACCCATATATGCTGCAAATACTGAAATTGGTGTACCTGTTAATTCAACAACCAAACTTTCAGTAAAGCCTTTAACTCCGAACTTACTTGCGCAATAAACTGATTCTGTTGCTTTTCCAATTAAACCTGCTGTAGAAACAATATTGACGATTGTTCCACTATCTTGTTTTTTCATTTGTTTTAAAACCTCTTGTGAACAGAAAATAGTTCCCTTTAGGTTAATATCGATCATATTATGTACTGCTTCATCATTTAATTCTTCTGCAAGATCAAAAATTCCAACACCTGCATTATTAAATAATAAATCAACTTTTCCATATGTTTGAATGATTGTATCGAAAACTCTTTTTACATCTTCATGTTCTGAAACATCTACAGTATGTATTGAATAATTGTTAGGTAACTGTTTACCAATTTCTCTAAGTTTATTTTCAGTTCTTCCTAATAAACAAATGTGAGCTCCATTTTCAGAATACTTTTTAGCTAATGACGCTCCTAATCCACTTCCAGCGCCTGTGATGATAACAACTTGATTTCCCAATCTAAAACCAACTTTCTTTATAAAATATTTATCCGAATAATTTCATTATAGCTATTAAACCAAAACATGATACAATTGTAAAAGTGTTTGTTTAGGAGGTCGATAAATTGAATACTACTAAAACGGATAAAATATCACGCTTTTTCAAACTACTACTTCCGATTTTAATCACTCAAGTGACATTATTTTCGATGTCATTTTTTGATACAATCATGTCTGGTAATAGTAGTCCAGGGGATTTAGCAGGGGTTGCGATCGGTGTTAGTATTTGGACTCCAATCAGTACGGGGTTAACTGGCATTTTAGTCGCAATTACAACAATGGTAGCAAATTTAAATGGTGCAAAACAGGATGAAAAAATAACGCCCCTTGTTATGCAGGCACTTTATTTGGCTGGGATTATTGCAATTGTCATAATTATTATCGGTATATTTTCAATTCATCCAATCTTAAATCATATGAATCTTGATCCGAAAGTTCACCGTGTTGCTCTTCATTTCTTATTCGCATTATCATTTGGAATTTTACCTTTATTTCTATATACAGTCATTCGTCAGTTTATTGATGGTTTAGGTAAAACAAGAACTACTATGGTTATTACAGTTATTTCAGTACCAGTTAATGTTATTTTGAACTATTTCCTTATATTCGGTAAAGCTGGTCTTCCACGTTTAGGTGGCGTAGGTTCTGGAGTAGCGTCTGCAATAACGTATTGGATTATTTTTGGAATTGCTTTCTATATTATTAAAAGTAAAAAGCCATTTAGCAGCTTCAATCTATTTAAAAAACTTACTCCAATTTCATTTGCAACTTGGAAAAGTATTTTAAAATTAGGAGTTCCAATTGGACTTAGTATCTTTTTTGAAGTAAGTGTATTCTCGGTCGTAACATTATTATTAAGTGAGTTTGATACTGAAACGATTGCTGCACATACAGTAGCAATGAATTTTGCAAGTCTACTCTATATGGTTCCATTAAGTATTTCAATGGCTTTAACAATTACTGTCGGCTATGAAGTTGGTGCAAAAGAGTTTCAAAATGCAAAAGAATATAGCAAAATTGGTTTAGTAATGGCAGTTACAATTGCTTCATTTTTTGGGATCATCATCTATTTATTCCGATATGATGTAGCTGGATGGTATACAAATGACCCATCTGTACAAATTTTGGCAGGCGGATTCTTAATTTTTGCTGTCATGTTCCAACTATTCGATGCAATTGCTGCACCAATCCAAGGTGCATTAAGAGGATATAAAGATGTGAATGCCACGCTAATTATGATGATTTTAGCTTATTGGGTAATCGCATTACCAGTTGGGTATGCACTTTCTAATACGAATCTAGGTGCAAAAGGATATTGGGTTGGATTAATTGTCGGTTTAGGAGTGTCAGCACTAACATTATCTTTCCGATTAGTACAATTACAAATAAAAAAACTAAAGTTATCTGAAGCATAATAAAAAGGATGGGAAGCACGATTGCTAAATCCATCCTTTTTTGTATTTTACTCATCTTGTATTGTTATATTTGGATGATCATCATCAAATTGGTCAAGTAATTCACTAGGAATATGTTTTGGGATTACATCGGGTGGAAGTTCTCCATCCATACCTAAATAGTAATGTCGAATAGGCTTTAATTCTTCAGTTAATTCATAAACTAAAGGAATACTTGTTGGAATATTAAGCGAAGCAATTCCGTCAGATGAGACTTGATCTAAATATTGCACGATCCCCCTCAACGTATTTCCATGTGCAGATATAATAACTTTTTTACCTTCTTTCAAAGCTGGTGCAATTTCTTCATCCCAATATGTTAATACTCTTTTTTCTGTATCCTCCAGATTTTCAGTAAGTGGAAATTCATCTTTTAACAAGTTTTTATAACGAGGTTCATTTATTTCATATCTTGGATCATCCGGTTTTAGAGCAGGTGGTCTAACATTCATCGATCTTCGCCATATATTAACCTGTTCTTCACCATATTTTTGAGCTGTTTCAGATTTATTTAGCCCCTGAAGTGAACCGTAATGTCGTTCATTTAATCTCCATGTTTTATAAACAGGAATCCACATCATATCAATCTCTTTTAATATAATCCATAATGTACGAATTGCTCTTTTAAGAACTGATGTATAGGCAACATCAAATGTAAAACCGTTTTTCCTTAAAATGATACCAGCTTCTCTTGCCTCCGAAAGTCCGCTCTTCGTTAAATCAACATCTGTCCAACCTGTGAACCGATTTTCAACATTCCATAAACTTTGCCCGTGTCTGATTAATACAAGTTTAATCATATTGCTCTCCTTTAAAAATCAATTAAATATGATTTAGTTTGCTGAAATGTTCATAATTTGATTCACAATTGATTGGAAGGGCGAATTCTTATGTAATTAAATTTCTCGACTAAAAACTGCCATACTTCACCTAGTGGTTTGCATTTCTGCAATTTTAAACTCTTTTTCCACTATTTGTTTATTCGATTTATTTTTATTGAACTTAGTTCGATTGGGATATAAATCTTATTTTTAAGTACCATATTCCCCATTGAATCATATAGGTTTTCAATGAGTAAAACGAATAAATTATTCGTTGAACGTAATTCATGGTTTGAAGAAGGAAGGACTGACTCTGTAAACTTTATTTCAATTGTTGATGAATGGATTAAATTATAAATATCTTCTTCAAGTATTTTTAGTACACCCTGCTGGTCGCCTAAGTTCATTTGATAAAGGGATGCTGTCTCACTTGGGAACATTGTATAAGCATGGGCGACAATTTTATTTTTAGACTTGTACCATCGATTAAACCTGATCATCACTGCTGAATCTTTATTAAAAATCTTTTTAACATATTCATAATCATCCGAAAAACTAACTTCTAAATAAGCATCTACATCATCGATTGTTTCTGTACAACATTGATAAACTGAGTTATCTATTTTTTCTAATCCAACACTTCTTAAATTCACATTTTGTTTTATGAAGTTACCTTGTCCATGGATTGTTTCAATATAACCGTCCTCTTTTAGTAAACCCAATCCTTGTCTTAAGGTCATTCTGCTAACATTCATCATCTTAGATAGTTCTGGTTCAGAAGGAAGCTTACTTCCAATCGGATAGACTCCCTCATTAATTAATTTAAATAATTTTTCATAAACCCCTACGTATAGAGGTAATTTTTTTTTATTTTCAACGGACATAACAACACTCCTTATCAATATTATATCGAGTTATGAATTATTCGTAAACTTGTCTGTCAAAAGTGGTAACTGCAAACCTGATTATTTTTAAATACCTAAGTACGTTTAAGTTGCTATTGATTTATCTATTATGTTGAAATATAATTTAGTTGAAATAAAATAGACAACTACTTATACAACTATACTTCGTAGTATTAATTTATCGTTTTTTTGAATATGTTGTTTTGTTTTATTTTGTAAACGGAAACAAATAGGAAGAATGATAATGTTAAGAAATATTAACATGTGAAATGAGTAAGAATATAAGTTGTATGGATTAGTTAAATAAATTATTAGAATAGAAATGGAGAGAAAATAATATGACAACGCCACATAATACAGCCAAATCAGGAGAAATAGCAAAAACAGTCTTAATGCCAGGGGATCCATTACGTGCAAAATATATTGCAGAAACATATCTAGAAAACCCAGAGCAATTTAATACAGTACGTAATATGTTTGGCTATACAGGAACTTATAAAGGAAAACAAATATCAGTAATGGGATCTGGTATGGGCATGCCAAGTATAGGAATTTATTCATACGAATTATATAAATTTTATGATGTAGAAAATATTATCCGAGTTGGAAGTGCAGGAGCTTATACAGATAAACTAAACATTCACGATATTGTGCTTGTAGATAGTGCTTGGAGTCAATCTACATTTGCAAAGACTCAAGCAGGTGTAGAAAGTGACGTACAGTATCCTTGTGAAACATTAACAAACAAAATTGAAGAAACTGCAAAGCAGATTAATACTCCTATCGTTAAAGGCAGAATTCATTCTAGTGATGTTTTTTATTATGAAAGTTCAGTTCCAAATTTTGTTCATTTTTATAAAGAACATAATTGTATAGGTGTAGAAATGGAAAGTTTCGCCCTTTTCCATAATGCGAAAGTCTTAGGAAAGAAAGCAGCTTGTTTACTTACTATTTCAGATTCTTTAGTTACTCATGAAGAGATCAGTGCTGAAGCAAGACAAACTTCATTCGATCATATGATGAAACTAGCATTAGAAGCTTGTTTGTAAAATAAATAGATTTTTATTAAAAGTCTAAAAGTAAGTTTTAAATATACAAAAAAGTCGATTTCCGTTTTTGCGAAAATCGACTTTTTTATTCTAATGTTTCTATAGCATGTGAGAATTGAATAATATTTAAATCTAAATGTTTGACCACTTTTCACTAAACGATATTACTTATACTTCTTTATTTAATTGCTTTGCTCACTTTTAATTTTTTTCCTTTAACCGTCGCATTCTCCATGGCTTGTAAAACTAGTGACCCTTTTCCATTCAAAATATCAACGTATGACATCTGATCATGAATGGTTATTATGCCGATATCTTCTACTGTTACTCCTGGGATTTTTGCGATTGTTCCAACAAAATCAACAGCACGAATTTTCTTCTTTTTTCCGCCGCTGAAGTGAAGTTTCATAATACCTTGATTAATTCGAGCTGTTTTATTATTTCTTACTACTCGCCTGCTGTTAAGTTTTTCTTCGAAGATTGCTTTTTGACTAACAACCTCTTGATGACTTGGCGCTTCAATTGTAGGTATCTCAAAGCCGATGTAATTTTCAATTGCTTTAACGAACTTTCCTTCAAATTGTGTCGAAAACGTAATTGCTTTTCCTTTATTGCCGGCACGGCCGGTTCTTCCGGTACGGTGCACATAGCTCTCTTTTTCCATAGGAACGTCATAATTGATGACTAACGTTACATTATCAATATCAATACCTCTGGCTGCTACATCGGTAGCTACTAGATAGCGGAAGTTCCCTATTTTAAATCCTTCCATTACAGCAAATCGGTCTTCTTGTTCTAATCCTCCATGGAGTCTTTCACATGAATAATTAGCTTTTTCCAGTTCACTATACACAGAATCAACATTTTCTTTCGTTCGGCAAAAAATTAGGCAGCTATCAGGGTTTTCTACAACCGTGACGTCTTTAAGGAGTGAAATCTTATCTTCCTCTTTCACTTCTATTAAAAAATGTTCAATTGTATCGGCTGTTACACCAGTTGATTCAATCTCAACATGAACAGGATCTTTCATATATTTATGGCAGAGATTTTCAACATCTTTAGGTAAGGTTGCAGAAAAAACCATCGTTACCCGGTTTAAAGGCAGCTGGTTGATGATAGCTTCTACCTCATCGATAAAACCTTTATTAAGCATTTCATCAGCTTCATCTATGATAAGATATTTTATTTGATCTAGATCGAGGGTTTCTCGTTCAAGATGGTCCATAACCCTACCAGGTGTACCAACTACTACATGTGTTTTTTGTTCCAATTCTATCTTTTGTTTAGTAAACGGTTCTTTACCATATACGGCCACCGCTTTTATCCGTTTAAATCTTCCAATATTCGTAATATCTTCACGGACTTGAGCTGCAAGCTCTCTAGTTGGAGTTAGAATTAAAGCCTGTGGTTTCTTTTCTTCCCATTCGATCATTTCGCAAACAGGAATACTATAAGCTGCCGTTTTGCCGCTTCCTGTTTGTGATTTTACGACTAAATCTTGATTTTCCATTGCCAGTGGTATTACTTCACTCTGAACTTCAGTTGGAGCTTCATATTTTAATACAGCAAGAGCTCTTTTAATTTCATCACTTAGATGATAGTCCGCATAACTTCTATTAGTCATTTCTTAACCTCGTTTTTGTTTTTTTCGATATATGTATAGAATTCTCCCTAAAAAAAATCATATTCATTAATTGAATACGATTCATTATACTTGAAAATTGTAAGATAAAACCGTTTTTATTTTCATTTTTAAAAATAATAGATTATATTGGCAGGAAATTTAAGGATTAAAGATATAAAAATAAAAAAAGAGTTACAAAATTAACTCTTTCGTTAAACTAATTATATGTAAATATCTTGCGGTTATCCCACACTATACCGGAATTAAACGTTATACAGAAAACATCATTAAACTATTGAGCTGACTGTGTAGAAACCTGCCATGTAACACCAAATTTATCGGTTACTTGTCCGTATAAAGGACTCCAAAAAGTTTCATGCAATGATATGATCACTTTTCCACCATCTTGTAATTTACCGAATACTTCTTTCGTTGTTTCAACGTCACTAATTAAAATAGCTAAAGTGGTTTGGTCACCAATTTGATAAGGTAGACCTGTAAATGTGTCAGAAATCATTAAATCTGTTGAACCAACTTTGAGATGTGCATGTAAGATACGATTTTTTTCTTCATCAGATAGATTTGTATTTTCTTCCCCTGGCATATCGCCAAATTTCTGAAGGACAAGAGTCTTTGTATTAAATGCATATTCATAAAATGAAACAGCTTCCTGTCCATTCCCATTCAATATTAAATAAGGGTTAATACCTAAAATCATTAGAAACACCTCTTTTAAATAATTTTGAACTAATCACTTCTTATCTCTAATTTAGTTTTTACAAGTTGGTCACGATTTAGCTCCCATTTAATAATTTCATCTTCAAATCATTCATTCCTTCAAATTTTAAAAAAGATTTTTTAGAAAATGACTAATCGGTTTCAATAGAGTATTTCTTATTTTATTTTTTCCAAGTTTGCTCGGTTATAAATACAAGTAAACTTATAAAATACTAGTTTTTTCAGAATATTCATTTTATAATATTAAAAATGTATTTTTAAAAATTACCCCTCTTATCATACTTAGAAATTAATTTAAATTATCAAATGGTTGAAAAAAAGTGCTATTTAATCGATTCTTTTAAAAATCTACCCATTAGTATTGTATTATAAAATCTTCCATCAGAAAGTACCTTATCGTTTTTTAAAACACCTTCAACTTCAAACCCTAATTTTTTATAAAGTTTAATTGCTTTTTCATTTGTTTCTAAAACACTCAAATTCATTTTATGGAGATCATTAGCATCTGCCCAAGAAATTGATCGTTTTAAAAGATTTTTACCGATTCCGTATCCCCAAAATTCTTTTAAGACGCAAACTCCAAACTCTACTTTATGAGAAAGTCTTTTTAATTGATTACCTTCACATCTAGAAAAACCTATTATTTTCCCTTCAACTTCAGCTACTAAAAATAAATTATTAATCGTTTCTGAATCAGAGATAATTAATTGTTCAAAGCCTTTCGGATCAATAAATGCTTCTCCTGCTTCTCGGTCTAGATTTTCTGTCTCCCCGTCAATTTGTACTCTCAAACTAGCTAGTTGTTTAGCGTCAGTTAGAACTGCATGTCTAATAATATATTGAAGGTTATTTATCGTAAATTTCTGAGATTGTATTTTCATTATATACTCCTTAAACTTGTATTCTTTATTTTAGGATTATTTGTGTACTACTTTTATTAGAGTGGATAACACTCATTAATAAGAAAGTTTATTGATTCAAACTAAAAGAGATCATCCTAATGTTAATATTAAACGTTTTTAGTCGAAACTATATTAATATGAAAGAGGTGTATCAAAAGTGGAATTTAGAAGTAGTGGAAGGCTTTCCAATTTTTTAGTTGCAATCTTATTTACGATTAGTATGATTTCTTTTATCTTTTATGTACAAAGTCATGGATTTCCTAATACGATTAAGTCATATATGATTATGACAAC
Source organism: Gottfriedia sp. NPDC057948 (assembly GCF_042887255.1). Taxonomy (NCBI): domain Bacteria; kingdom Bacillati; phylum Bacillota; class Bacilli; order Caryophanales; family Bacillaceae; genus Gottfriedia; species Gottfriedia sp. NPDC057948. The sequence continues at coordinate 29,156 of NZ_JBHVPN010000008.1, read as the reverse complement.
GGTATGCTTAATCTTTCTAGCTTATATTGGCTATACTCGTAGCATGGTTATTAGAATAAACGATCACGGTGTTACATACGAACATTGGGGTTTTAAGCGAACGATACCCGCTCATCACATAACACGTGTTAATTTACAATATCGCTATAAAGAAACACCATCACATAGTGCTTATCTAGTAATTAACCATCCTGAAGAATCTATTTTCATTCCATCTATGATGTTTCAAGGTCAAATCGAACGAATAACGAGAGAAATCCGAGATAGAATGATTTACTAATTAAATCTATTTAAAAGAACTGAAGTGAAGCTTCAGTTCTTTGTACTTAAGAAGATTTCTTAGTAAAATTATCGCTTTACTGCATCTACAATGATTGACGGAAACAGCACTTTTTCTCCGTGATTTCTAGGATCATATTTTTTTGAACGGAAAATAACACCATCCTTGCCATCCCATTCTTTAAAATGAAATTTTCCTTCTTCATCACAATATTCAAGTAGTTTTACTTCGAAACCCGCTGTTTCAAACATATTAACTAGTGTTTTATAGTTATAGACAATTTTATGGCTTGCGGCAGGGTGATCTTTTGGTCCTGGTCCACCAACTTTAACAATACTTTGATAAGTTTCGTCTTGAAAAAATGCATCTGGGACTGCACAACGAATATAGCCCGATGGTTTTAAAAAATCATAACAAATTTTAGCAGCTTTTAAACCTTCAGCATATGTAAGGTGTTCCCAAACATGTTCAGCTAATATCGCTGTAATAGAATTTTTCTCAAATTTATTTTCCCAAGTTGACTTAACTAATAAATTAAGTTCTTCTTCCTGAGTTAGAATCCATGTTGGATTATTGTTATATTCACCTGCTCCAATTACAACTTTTAATTCATCTTGTTTAATCACTAGTAGATTCACCTCATTTAAATTATGATCGATAAGTAGTGTTCTACAAAAGCTTCATGATTTCCTTCTATAAAACGTAGGAAAATGTCAAAATTTAGAAATATAGATTATTTAAGATAATCTTCTTTAATTAAGACTTCATAAATTCTATAGATTCTTCTACTTTTATCTTGGGTATAATAATTCCAGTAAATGGAGGCGATATCAAATGACTATCGATCGAATTTGTACGATTGGACCAGCAAGTTTTGATAAAAAAATACTGTCTGAATTGATTGAGCATGGCATGACAATCGCGAGACTAAATTTTTCACACGGAACACATGAAAGTCATCACAATGTGATTGAACTAATTAAATCCATTAGAAAAGAGACAGGAAAAGAAATTAAAATTTTAGGAGACCTCCAAGGTCCAAAAATTCGATTAGGAAAAATTGAAGGGGAAAAAATAAATCTTGAACCTAATCAAACATTTACTCTTGTAATTGATGAGATTACAGGTGATCGTAATCAAGCAAGTGTTGATTATAAAGGGTTAATAAATGATGTGAAACAAGGAGATCGTATTTTAATTAATGATGGTGCAGTGGAGTTATACGTTGAAAATATAGAACAAAATAAGATTGTCACTTCTGTGAAAACTGGTGGCGAAATTTCTTCACATAAAGGAGTAAATTTACCTGGAGTCGTTACAAGTTTACCTGCTATTACGGAAAAGGACCAAAAAGACATCGAATTCATTTTGCAAGAAGGTTTAGATTATATCGCCTGCTCATTTATTCGACGGGCATCGCATTTACAAGAAATCAGAAGTTTTATGGATTCAAAAAGTGATAAAACTCCACAATTAATCGCAAAAATTGAAACGATCGAAGCAATCAAAAATTTCCAAGAAATTAATAAAGAAACAGATGCAATTATGATTGCTCGTGGTGATTTAGGTGTTGAACTGCCCTATCAATGGATTCCACTCTTACAAAGAGCTATGATTCATGAGTGTAATTCAAATGGGACATTTGTGATCACAGCAACTCAAATGTTACAATCAATGGTCGATAATTCACTTCCAACAAGAGCTGAAGTAACGGATGTATTTCAAGCAGTGATGGATGGGACCAATGCAGTCATGCTATCCGCTGAAAGTGCTGCTGGCCACCATCCAATCGAAAGCATCGAAACATTAAAACTTGTATCTCAATTTGCTGAGACTGTAAAATCGAAATCTCCTTTTGATTTTGATGATATGCTTGAATTGATTAACACAACGATCAAATAAACTTGATCTTCAAGACAAAAACGCCCCAAGAGGGCGTTTCAGTGTGTAGACAAAGTACAAAAAATCTTGATTTTCAGACTGATTGCAAGCGCTTGTCTTTCGAGGCGTGAAGCCTGATGAGGAGCGGAGTTACCTTAGACGGTAATGAGCACCGCAGGCAGGCGAAGCAACGAAGAAAGCGAGCGTTTGTCAACAGTCTGAAACGCCCCAAGGGGGCGTTTTTAAATTATCACTTTTCTTTTTTATAAAATCGTTCACCTGTATCTGGATTATAGTAAACTCTTGTTTTCTCCCCTGTTACAGGATCAATATTAACTTCGCTAGTCCGCCTAAATCCTTCTGGTATTTGGTTTCCATGATTTCGATTAAATCGTTTATCGTAAATAAAATAACCTAGCAATAAACAAATAATGAGAAATAAAATTTGAATACCATAAAAACCGAAAATAAATTTTTCCATTATATTTTTTCGGCCGTTCCATAAATGACAATTTCACAAATTTTATTCTTCATTTAAACAGCCCCCCTAAAAGTTTTGTTATTACAATACTAAACAATCTACTCACTAAATTATGTCTGTCATTTTGTTTGTTAAATAGTAATAAAATTTTTAAAAAATATTCGAAATGACCTATTTGGACGTTCACAATCACAACTTTCAAGAGTCACCAAAATATAAAATCAAAGTTTGATCAGTATCCTCCTTAATTACCTGATCACCTTATGTTTTTAATTATATCATTTATTTTAGAGAGATTTACTCACTAAAGGTAGGGGATTTAATAATAATTTGATTTTTTATTTCATTTAATGCTGATTGTGCATTTCGTGAAGTATATGCAATATGCAGAGGTATTAGAGAACTTAATTATGTGATAGTCTATTATCTATTTAATCTACATTACATACACTTTGGATCACTTCGTATAACATAGGGATTTTTCGTAATATTATGGATGATTTTTAAATAGAATAAGAGAGCTCTGACACTATAAAATTGTCAGAGCTTATCTAATTAATTCGTAGTATTTATTTCGTGATTCTGTTTTTTGGAGTAAATGCTTACAAAGATAAATGATGCTACTAAGAAAATGAAAAGAATGACTCCCACGATTTCGAAATCTATTTCTGCCCAAGGGTTAAAAAAAGCAAATGCCAGATAGAAGGAAACCCCGTATGCCAAGACGACAATCACCCAACCCATTAGTCTTGAAGCAGCTTGACCGATTTTGCTGGACTGGTTCGCCATTTTAAAGATAATCATCGAATCAATTGTATCCGTAATCATCATCCCAAACATAAAAACTAGCCCTAAAAATATAGGGGTATATTCACTTACATTTCCTGCCGCCAAAGACCAGACGGCAGTTTGACTTACTGTCTCGGCAGCCAAGGCAAACAAAGCCCCTACTAAAATAATGAGAAAAGGATTTGTAGTCCCCTTCGCAATTTTTGGAATAAATTTTCCCTTTAGGCCGCTAAGTTGAAACTCTTCGTGATTGTTTCTAGTGCGTAACAGATTATATGTATTTAACGTTCCAATAAGGAATAAAGAAAAAATCGACACCCATGATGCAATATTATCAAAATAAGTTGGGAATGAAAAATTCTCTATTACCATTCCTAAAATACCTGCTGTTAATGCTACCATTCCTCCGTGACCCAATGAAAATAATGTCCCCACCCAACGTGCAAACGAACTGCCCATTCTCCAATTATAACGGGTTTGTCCATCAATAAAGGCAAGATGATCAGCATCCAAACCATGCCGAAGCCCCAATACAAAAACAAGTAAAAACAGTGATACAGTTTCCATTTAAAAACTCCTCCCTTTTAAAAACAGTTGCTACATAAAAAATCAATCCTAAACCTTTGACAGATTGAGGATTTTTAAGGCCCTGCAAATAGTCGACAAACTAGGGTGTCTGTAATCATCACCCCAAGCATAAAGATAATCCCTAATACAATTGGCATAAAACTGGCCGTATTACCTGCATCAATCGCCAAAATCGATGTTTGACTAACCGTTCCCACCAATCAGTATCACAAAAAAGAGATTCGTTGTTTCTTACAACATCTTTTGCAGGAACATTCCCTTAATTCCTCTAACTTTTAAATTTTTTCCTGATTTCCCCATTCTTCAAAAAATATTAGATTCTGAAGAGTTCTTCTTTTCTCCCAATTCGCTTGCTCTAGAATGGGGGCGGATGGATATTCATTGGTGTATCCAATCGAAATTAAGGCGATTGGATCAATATGAGGCGGAATCTGCAAGATATCCCTGATATCATTTTTCTTATAAAAACTTACCCAGCCCATCGCTAATCCCTCTACATATGTCGTAAGCCACATGTTTTGGATTGCACAGGCTACCGATAGAATATCCGTTTCCGGGATCGAGTTTCTTCCTAATACATGGGAGCCCCCACGTGTGGAATCACAGGTGACACAAATAATTAAAGGTGCCTGTTTGATGCCCTCAACTTTCAGTTCTAAAAATTTTGTTTTTCGTTCATCCTCATAGTGGATGGCCAATGCTTTTCGTTCCTTTTCTGCAGCCCAGGCCAATCGTTCTTTTATTTCGTCTGAAGAAACGATTATAAAATTCCAGGGTTGCATAAACCCTACGGATGGCGCATGATGGGCCGCTTGAAGAACACGTTGAATCACCTCAGGACTTACCGGATCCGGGAGAAAAGTGCGGACATCTCTCCTTTTATAAATGACATCGTAAATCAATTCTCGTGCCTCTTGACTAAACATGTTAACCCCCTTTTGAAATCAAACTTTGTGAATCTTTCAAATCATTATCTATTCCTTGCTTTCATAATGAAATAAATTTATAGGTACACCCTTGTATGCGAGTGACATTTCCCTAATTAAGTGTGAAACCACCAATTCACTATTTGGAAGATTTCCATCTAGTAAAATACCCGCGACTGTTCCACTGTGTGCGACAACGATTCCACCGTGATAGCGATGGGCCAACTGATCTAATAGAGGGAAAAAAGGCTTTGGCAATATTTTTTGATTCACCCGTGCACTGAGGGTTGCTGCCTCCCCAATATAAGTAATATTTTTTTCCTTAAACCCTTTTGTAACCAAATCAAAAGCTTTAATAAATTGCTGTTGGTCGTCCTGGCTGTACACTTTCGGAACTTCATTAAATTCAATTGTGTTGATCATACCTCCAAGATCGATACCAACGAGGATGAATGGGGGTAAGGCGCCAAAGCTTGTAATCAGCTGACCGCGAATATATTCATAGACTACGACCTCCTCATACATTACTCCATCGGTTGGTTCCACTTTTGCGGCAATCATCGAGATCATTTCATTTGTGAGCGGAATACTATAGCTGTCAGCGATTGCTCTTAATGAAGCTACAATATCCGCCGAACTGCTAGCCATCCCCTTGCCGGGAGGGATATTGGAATGTATTTCGAGACACCCGCCTCCTCTTATTCCAAAAAGTTGGAGTAACGATTCACCCGCTTTCTTCGCTTTCATTTTGGAATTTACGACCCTTATCCGGGACACGGCTGTGTCTGGAACAAATCTAGCCTCACTTCGTAAACTCCGGATGGGCAAAGTGATTAAAAACGGACGCTCTTCCATGATACCTTGGACCAATTCTCCAAATGTGCCATTGCAGCTTCCTTTTCCTATTTTCATTGTTAAGGCTCCTATCCCCCTACTTCTTGCCTAGTTCCACTAATATCGAAAGGACCATAAATAACACGACACAGATAATGGAGGTAGTTTTCATAACCGCTACTGTAAGTAAAATATCATCTGCTTTGATCTTCCGTAATGGTTCACCCATCTTTGCCCGTTCAGAGACTTTACCGAAATAATAATTCGTTCCTCCAAGTTGTATCTGAAGTGCTCCTGCGATTGTCGCCTCAGGGTAACCGCTATTTGGACTCGGATGAAGTCTGGCATCCCGTTTCATCATTTTCAAAGCGCCTCGTACATCGAGATGTTTAATCCAACAAGCAAGCAGCAGCATTCCAAACGTTAACCGGGCAGGCAAATAGTTTAGTAGATCATCTAGTCGGGCCGAGGCCCAGCCTAAGTTTTGATATTTTTCATTCTTATATCCTACCATCGAATCTAACGTATTAACTGCTCGGTACAACATTGCAAGCGGTGCACCCCCGATAAGGGCAAAGCATAAGGGTGAAATAATGGCATCGACGATGTTTTCGGCTACGGTTTCCACAGCCCCACGCGAAATTTCACTTTCCTCTAGGTTTTCCGTATCTCTTCCGACAATCATTCCTAGACTTTTTCGTGCAGCCCTTAAATCCTGATTTTTCAAGTGTCGGAATACTTCCAACCCTGCATCAGCCAATCCTTTTGTCGCGATGGTCGTTGAAATTAACCAGATTTCCGCAATGACAGCAAGAACGTGATTCAGCTGATTGAGGCCGTAAAGCAGCAAAGCAACCATTAAATAGCTGCCTCCAGCAATCAGAATAGGAAATAAGAGTCCTGCCAGCTTCAAATACCTTTCCTTTACGGTGAAAAAACGAATCGCTTTTTCCAAACGACTAATAGACTTCCCAATGATGACCACCGGATGTAGCAGCTTTCGGGGGTCACCAATGATTCGATCAATAAGATAAGCAATAACAATATAAATGGCATGAACTAACATCGAATTCTCAGTCCTCCTGATTCCTTACTGCTTCACATGTGGCCTCATAAACAAGGCAGCCAATCGTATTCCCAATGGTAGTGGCGGTACCGGCAAAAAGATGGCTTGGAAGATTCTCTGCTTGACTGGTAGCCAAGACAACTGAATCTGTGGTCGTTCCAGTCGCAAACTCTCCAGAATCCACTTTTATTTGTAAATCTTGCATCGCTGTGGCCTTTGCCTCCGTTGCGGTGATAATCCCGTTAATCATCGCAGCCTCTGTCAGTCGGCCATCAATAAACAAAAAGGTGTTAATCGTTCCGCATTGGTAAGCTGAATAGGTCTTTCGCTTTCTTCCTGCCCTTTCTCGATTTCCTACACCTGCGGTGACACAACAAACAATCCGAAACTCATCACCATGTTCCTCTTGGATGGAGGCACAATGAATTTTAGCTGCTGTTTGTAATCCTGCGGTCTGTTCCAACGGGTATTCCCATTCGATGATTTTTTGTTTCATTAGTAGAATAGGGTCATTGGAGTCATAGTCCAATGGGACCTGCCAATTGACAAAATGGCTGATCTGTTGGAAGCCCCCACCATGAACGGCACTACTGAAAGCAGCCAATCTCCGTGGGAACTGAAATAAGAGATGGTCCTCTTTTTTCACTATCGTTATTTCCGGCCATATTCTCGATGTATACTGATTCTGTTTGCGAAATGGCTGCACATTTTTTCTCCTCACTTTTATCACTAATTTGATATCGTAAACAACTTCGTTTGGTCATACCAATCCATCACCATAGCTTTTCCGTGTCTGAGGTTTAATCATGTTCCCAAATAGCTAATACCCAAAATCAAAACCAGATGGATCAACATAATAGGGTACGATAAAAAGGCTGATAGACCGGATCCAAGTCCTGCCTCGTTTCGATACGGCCAGAATTTGATTGCACAAATCAGCAAAAATCGCGCCATCTATGGACTTAATACAAGAATCACCGGCTCACGAAGTTTAACTACTTCATACACTGCAACGATTTTTCCTGCAATTAAACAGATCGCAGCAATAACACCCTTCGTACCCACGCGGCTATCCTTCATAATTTTTTAGCATTTGCTCACGGCTTCGATTGCTGCCAAATCCATCCAGCCATCGATATGTAAACCACCTGTGATCCATATCCAGACGAGAACAATTAAAAATGCACTGACCGGAGTTAGAAACAACTTTCCAACTCCGGTCACAGCCAACCATAACAAGCCGCCAATCAACAAACTGATCAACGGAAAATAAACGGGACTTTTTTTCCAATCGGTATTTGAAACCTCTATCTTCGGAACGGGAATGCGAGTGAGGAACATCAGGTCTGCTAGGAACGCCTTCATTATTTCAGCCTTAATGGCAGACCGGAAAAGACTGTATAAGCTTCATCTGCTTCGGCTGCCAATAATTGATTGATTTTTCCTAGAACATCCTGAAAAAAACGCCCCAACGACGATAACGCGACACCACCTAGACCTACCTCATTAGAAACAACAATCACATGCTGATGATTTTCTTGTATCACCTTAATCCAACGATCCACTTCCTCTATTAAACTGGTTTTCTTGTTTTCTTCCTTGAGTTCCTGTTCCGTTAACCACATACAATGATTGGACAGCCAGGAAGAAATACAATCAACTAGAATAACATCGTAGCCTTGATAGACCGTTTGAACAGAAGTTAGTTCGTTCGGTTCTTCTAATAACTCCCATTCACTTGGGCGCCGCTTCTTATGGCTATCAATTCTTTTCTCCATTTCTTGATCGGCTTGAACTCCGAACGCAACATAAAGGACTCTACCTGCATGACTGATAGCCAAGCGTTCCGCAAATTCACTCTTCCCGGAGCGAATTCCTCCAGTGACATAAGTTAAGGTCATGATAGATTCACCTCTTTACTTACTTCAATTAAGGCTTGGATTAAGCTTTGATTTTCTTCTTCGGTTCGAATCGCAATCCTAAAATCCTGATTCGTTAGCCCCGGGTACATGTTACAGGAGCGTATTAAGATTCCTTTATGACCCATGCACCACTGTAATTCAGCCACCTTGATGCCATCTGTTATCCTAACTAACAGAAAATTCGCTTGTCCCGGAAAAACCTTCCACCCAAGCTTCTCTTCAATGGCTAGTTTAACAAAGCTTCTTTGCTCCTGAATTAGGGTAATCGTTGCTTCCTCGTATATCTTTTCGTTTAGGACCGCTTCACCAGCCAATAGGGCCATTTGGTTGACACTCCAAGTTACTTGTTTTGCCTGAAGCTTTACTATTAGGGTTGGATCGGCCACCATATACCCCAGCCGGAGACCAGGGATCGCATAAAACTTTGTCATTGAGCGAACAAGGATTACCTGTTTCCAACGTTGCAAATCCTCAAGCAGCGTGATTCGTGTTTCGATTGGAAGAAAATCTATAAATGCCTCGTCTATTATCAAATATGTATTTGTCTTCTCTGCCTGTTCTGCCAGCTCGACAAGTTCTTCCTTCGAATATGTGACACCAGTGGGATTGTTGGGATGTCCAACAAAAACAAGATCGGTTTTCGCTATTAATTGAAGGAATTCCGATCGATCAGGCTTAAAATCATTTTCTGCTCTGCCGACCAATGAATTGATGGTAGCACCATAAGCTCTAGCAAGCTGTGCGTATTCCGAGAAGCAAGGATAGACAACTCCCACTGTCTCAGGTTGCAAGCCTAAAATTGCAAGGGCGATACACTCTGCTGCTCCATTTCCTATCAAAATCTGTTCTGGTGAAACGGAGTGTTTTTCCGCCAGCTTTTGTTTAAGAACACGATGGGCGGGATCGGGATAATGGATGATCGACTCCAGTTGCTCCTTTATCAACTCAATTACACTAGCAGGTGGACCGAGTGGATTGATATTCGCACTGAAATCTAACAGATGCGATGAATCTTTACCAAACAATTGCCTTGCCGTCAGTAAATCGCCACCATGTCCATATTTTTCAATATAGACCATTAAAACTCAATTCCCTTCACGGCAGGAATTCCTTCGTTATAATAATGCTTAACGGGCTTCATTTCGGTTACTAAATCCGCACAAGCGATGATTTCCTCTTTGGCTGACCGTCCGGTAATCACCAGATGTATCCCCTTAGGGCGCTGCTGAATCAACTCAATAACTTCTGTTAACGGAAGGACATCGTCAACCGGGAATTTATCAATCGCGAGCGCATTATTTAGTTCATCTAAAATGACAACATCATAGCCGCCAAACTGGACCTTTTCTTTTGTAAAAGACCACGCGGATTTTAGCGCTACTCGATGTTCCTCTGGTGTTTTCGTCCACGTAAAGCCGATTCCTGTCTGCACGATTTCAATCCCTAATTTTTCGAACGTAATTTTTTCCCCGTACGTTCGATCAGGCGATTTAATAAATTGAATCATAAGCACCCGTTTTCCCCGTCCGGCGGCACGAACTGCGAGCCCAAGGGCTGACGTCGTTTTCCCTTTTCCATCACCGGTGTAAACTAGTGTAAGACCGCGCTTTGCTTTGTTTTCAGTTACCTCTTCCATCCGCTTCACTCCTTGTTACAGCCAGACTGTCTTTTCTTCAAAGGATGTCCGTGCCGGCACCTTCGCCTTTTTTAATACTTCTAGATCGGGATAACCGATAAACAAATTTCCGATGATTTTCTTGTTTTCGGGCGAGCCAATAAACTCATACATTCGTTGGTCACGAACAAGTCCGACTCCCCTTGTCCGCCAGACCAGACCTAATCCTAATTCTTTGGCGGAAAGCCACATCGAATGGATTGCACAGCATACGGCATACTCATTATCGGCTGATGCCTCTTCATCGTCTGGGACGATATCAGCGGTAACGACAATATGGACCGGTGTTGTTTTTAGTACCTTTAAGGAGCTTTCGATTAAATTTGGTTTGGTTGGAAAGCGTTCCTGTAGGTATTCATAAGCCAACGCTTCATAGCGCTTTTTTGCTTCGCCTTTAATCACATAAAAGCTCCATGGTTCACGCATCCGGTCATTCGGTGCCCATGTCGCTGCTTCTAATAAGGTATGAATCTTTTCGTCCTCTACCTCTCGAGCCGTATAATCACGGATTGCTCTTCGGCTTTTGATTTCTGCTAAAATTGACATCTTAGACCCTCCCTATTCCAACTAATTGTTTTTCTTCCGCTTCTTGAAACCAGCGTAATTTCTCGCGAAGACCGACCACATCACCCACGAGAACAATCGCAGGATGAGTAATCCCGGCTTCTAGAACCCGGACTTCGATTTCCTTTAAACTCCCGGTCACCGTTTTCTGCTTGGCCGTGGTCCCCCATTGGATAACGGCTGCTTTCGTATCAGGGCTTTTTCCGTTCTCTATTAATCTCGAAACAATATAAGGTAAATTCCCAATTCCCATATAAAAGGCAATTGTATCGATTCCCCCTGCGAGAGCTGACCAATTTAATTGATCCTCACCCTTTTCTGCGCGGCCGTGGCCTGTGACGATCGCGAAGGTGGAAGCATAATCGCGGTGGGTAACCGGAATTCCGGCATAAGCAGGCGCTGCAATACCAGCTGTAATCCCCGGTACTATTTCATAGTGAATCCCATGTTCTGCAAGAATTTCCGCTTCTTCACCGACACGGCCGAAAACGCAAGGATCGCCTCCTTTTAATCTGGTGACAGTTTTGCCCTGACTGGCTTTTTCTATTAACAACTGGTGAATTTGATCTTGAATGATCTGATGTTTCCCTGGTAATTTTCCGCAAAATATCAACTCTGCCTCCGCCTTTGCATACTTGAGCAGTTCCTCATTTACTAAACGGTCATATAAAATCACATCGGCCTGTTGGATACACTCCATCCCGTAAACCGTGATTAGCTTAGGGTCTCCCGGTCCAGCACCAACAAGATACACTTTTCCATTTATCATCTTCTAGCTCCTTCTTAAATTACTCATTTGAAATTCCAGCCGATTCAAAAGTGGCCATTTCTTTTAACATTAAAGTTGCTGATTGTAAGATTGGAAAGGCCACTGCTGCTCCACTTCCTTCTCCTAGCCGCAAATCTAAATCAAGAAGTGGCTTTTTGCCTAATAACTGTAGTGCAATTTCATGTCCAGGCTCGACGGAACGATGGCCGACAATCATATACTCCGCTGCTGTCTCACAGATTTCCCTTGCCAAAAGAGCTGCAATCGTGCAAATAAACCCATCTACCAATATAGGAATCCGGTTTTGAGCGGCGGAGAGCATTGCACCTGTCATTCCGGCAATTTCCAAACCGCCAATTTTTGCTAAGATATCGATGGGATCCTTCCGGTCAGGGTTCCTTTCCTTTATCGCCCTTGTGATGACCTCTTGTTTATGACGAATTTTTTCTTGTGCAATCCCTGTTCCTCGGCCGACGAGGACATCGATGTCCTGCCCGCTTAAAACCGCTGCAATCGCACTGCTTGACGTCGTATTACCGATCCCCATTTCCCCAACAATTAGGCATTTGATTCCCTGTTTAATCATCTGTTCCGCCCGTTCATAGCCAACGGCGATGGCTTGTTCGGCCTCTGCTCTTGTAATTGCATCTTGTTGGCAAAAATTGTTGGTTCCATAGCGAATTTTTCGATTCACAAACCCGTCAGCCTCAATATCTGCTGCCACACCGATATCGACGACTTCAAACATGGCTCCGATTTGCCGGCTAAAAACATTGATGGCCGCACCGCTGTTTAAAAAGTTTATGACCATTTGCACGGTAACTTCCTGCGGGAAAGCGGAAACCCCTTCTTCGACTACACCATGATCAGCTGCAAAAACTATCACACCGGGCGGTGATACGACTGGGAATGATTCAGATGTCATTTCCGACAGATGAATGGCTAATTCCTCTAATTTCCCCAAACTTCCCAGAGGTTTGGTTAACGTTTTGATATACTCACGAACTTGCTGTCCCATTTCTCTATCAAGAGACTGGATTCCTGTTATTACGCTATTCATTGGATGATCTCCTTTTTTGATAATCCTTCATTAATTGATCAATGACATTCAGTTTAACGTGTCCCCTTACATGTTCTGCCAGCCGGTCAAACGCTTCTTCCCGCAATTGGTTAAAAGATGGTCGCATGTGGATGGGCTCCAATCCCTTTTTACGGCGGAGCTGATTAAGTAATTCCTCACGAAATTCATCATTATGGAATATCCCATGAAAATAAGTGCCAATGATGGTTTCGTCTGGGGAATGACAACCATCCCATTTTTCATTTGTAAAAATAAGCCCTTGGGACGCTCCTGTCGCCACGGTTTCACCCATATGAATCTCGTAACCTGTCACATGAAAGTTTTTTCCGAAAAGATGCAACCTCCCATTTGATAAAATCGTCGTCTTTTCTTTCGTAATGGTAGTTTCAATTGGTAGAAACTGAAGGCCTTCGATTTCTTTATGGAGAGACTCGATCGCCAACGGATCCTCAATTTTATCACCGAGCATTTGATAACCACCGCAGATCCCGAAAAGAACGGAGTGTTTCTTTTTATGTAATTCTGCTATTTTTTGAGCGATGCCACTCTTTCGTAAAAACAGTAAATCTTCAATTGTATTCTTGCTGCCCGGAAGAATGACTAAATCCGGATGGAGCAATTGATCCGCTCTCGTTATAAAACGGACATGACAATCCGGCTCAGCAAAAAACGGGTCGACATCGGTGAAATTTGAGATTTTCGGATACTGAATCACCGCGATATCCAATTCTTTTTCAGTATTTTGAGTATATGTATATTGATTTAAAATCACTGAATCCTCGGCATCAATATTTAGATTCTCCAAGTAAGGAATCACGCCGAGAATGGGTTTTCCTGAATACTCCTCAAACCACGTTAATCCAGATTCTAGCAGGCGGAGATCGCCGCGGAATTTATTGATGATTACACCAATTACTCGATCGCGGTCCTCGGGTTCCATCAGCTGAAGGGTTCCTACTAAACTAGCAAACACTCCGCCTTTTTCGATATCCCCAATTAAAATCACGGGGGCATCCGCCATTTTGGCGACCCGCATATTAACCATTTCCCGGTCATTCAGATTAATCTCGGCCGGACTACCAGCCCCTTCAATGACAATTCGTTCATATTTTTGGGACAGGTTGGACAGTGATTGTTGAATAAGTTCCAATCCAGTTTGAAAGAATTCCCGGCGGTACCTTCCTGCTTCCATATTTTTATATGGTTTACCATGGACGACAATTTGGGATTGGTTATCCCGGTTCGGCTTTAGTAAAATCGGGTTCATATCGGTGGTTGCCTGAATACATGCTGCTTCGGCCTGAACACCTTGTGCTCTGCCGATTTCTTTTCCATCAACTGTAATATAGGAATTTAATGCCATATTTTGTGATTTAAATGGAACCGTTTTATATCCGTCCTGGGTGAAAATCCGGCAAAATGCGGTCACGACAACACTTTTGCCGACATCCGAATTGGTACCTTGAAACATAAGTGGTAGGGCTTTAGTCATTTTGTTTATACTCCTTACATTTCTTCACCCAATTTTCGACAAGCTCAGGGCATGAGCCAAAATGAAAATGGGTATAACCTGCAATTAAATTCCCTTTCCGATAGCCCTCCTGCTTAAACCCGCGCATTCCTTTCGTTTGGTAGGCCGGTTCAAAAACCGTCCTCGGATGAAAGGTGGAGTAGTGAAATTCATGACCTCTTGCACTCAGATTTCCCGCTAACAAGAAATTTTCTTCTTCTGCAGTGATTTCCCGGTATCCCAAAGCAGCTAGTTTTGTTTGCATTTTCACCTTTCCAGGAATGATCCCGACCATTTTGTAACTCGTTTCATCCGTTGTTTCCAATGATTCAGTTAAGTACATAAAACCGCCGCATTCCGCCAAGGTTGGTAGTCCTTTTTCAATGGCCGTTCGAATCGAGTTGTTTACCTTTGTCTGTTTGGTCAGCTCCTCCGCAAATTCCTCTGGGAAACCGCCACCGATATACAAGCCATCGACTTGTTCCGGCAGGCATTCACCTTTTAATGGAGAGAACTCGATTAGCTCGGCTCCGGCGGCTACTAACATGTCGAGGTTTTCCTGATAGTAAAAATTAAAAGCAGCATCTCGTGCGACTGCAATTTTTACAGTTGCCTGCTCCGCTCTTTTAAACTGGGATTCTTTTATTTTTAAAAGCGGGGCTTGTGCCAAGTCATATATAGAATCTACATCAACGGTTTTAAGGACTAAATCACCTAGTTGCTCAAAAAATGGATTCAATTCTCCCCGTTCAACGGAGGGAATCAACCCTAAATGCCGTTCCGGAATCGAGAGTTCCTCGTTTCTTTTCAAATAGCCAAGGACGGGAATACCGCATTCTTGCTCAATCGCGGTTTGAACGATTTTAAAATGGCCTTCGCTACCCACCCGATTGGCGATCACCCCGACAATATTGGCTTCCTTCAGAAACGTTTGAAATCCCTTCACAATGGCCGCCGCACTACGGGCCATGCTGGCACAATTCACGACCAAAATGACCGGACTTTCGGTGACGAGACTGATTTCGGCAGTTGATCCTATATTATTTAGAGGATTTTTCCCATCAAAGAATCCCATTACCCCCTCGATGACGGAAATATCCGCGCCATTACTTGCACGGTTGACAATTTCTTTGACCATCTCGTGGTTGAGCATCCAGCTGTCAATGTTTCTTGACGTTCTCCCCGTGACCGCCGTATGATAGGTCGGATCAATATAATCTGGACCGCATTTAAAGCCCTGGACTGTATAACCCTTTTTCCTTAAAGCAGACATCAGCCCGATTGTCAGCGTCGTTTTTCCGACACCGCTGCCTGTCCCTGCAATCACAAGTCTACGTGTAGACATTCTATTTCCCTCCTCTCTCAATAGGGAATCACCGCTACTGATATGGTGACATTACCTGATTTCTTCTTTATCAACGTTAGATGTTCCGCTGCGCTGTACAATAAAGCAGCCGGCTCACTGACGCCGTATGCACCGGTAAATTTAAAGACTGTTTCAGAAGGGTTCTGAAGTTTAATCGAATTCAATTCAGACGGGCTGTAATAAATAAACTCCCATTGGTTTTTTTTCGTCACTTCAAGCAGTCCCAATTCATCCTTTTTTAGATCAATCGTGCAAACCGCTTTGACACTTTTTTTTGAAAACCCTAATTCCTCAAGCGTTTCGTCGATTACTGCTTCGATTTCCTCTGCAGTGGTCCCGCGGTTGCAGCCCAATCCAAGGACGATCACCTTTGGTCGATATAATACACCATTATGTAAAATCTCCGTTTCGTCTTCGGATAAATTCCGATGGGTTACTACTAAGGCAGCATCTGGCTTTGCGGCCACCGCTTCTTGGATCGATGAATACGGCTGAATATTTCTTGGTAGCGGCCGGTCATATGGCCACCAGTCTTTTTCGCCTGACTCCTGAACCACGGCGATTTTTTCTTCGTTCACAACCGAAGCGCTAACAGGAGTTAGCTTATCAGCCGAGTCCCAAATCCAGCCAAACCGTTTTCCGAACAAATCAACCGCAATTGTTTCCTGTACATCAGAAGCTGTGGTAATAATGGGAAGTGCCTGTAGAGAGGCCGCCACTTCTTTCGTTAGTTCATTTGCACCGCCGATATGGCCTGACAGCACGCTGATCACATGTTCGCCCTTATCGTCGATAACGACAACTGCAGGATCTGTTTTTTTATCCTTTAAAATAGGTGCAATCATTCGTACCACGGCTCCAAGGGAAATGATGATGATCAGCCCCTTATAGGCCTCGAAAAGAGAAGGCAGAAGAAGGCGAACGCTTCCGGTAAATAACTGGATGTCCTTAATCCTCTCATCTCCTTTTTCAAACTTCGCCATATAATAAACATCGGCATTTTGAAACGAATGTCCCAGCTTGCGGGCCAGTTCGACCCCATGCTTTGTAATGGCGACAACCGCATAGTCCCCCTTTTGCTGGATGACCGCCCTTTGCGCTTCTTGGAGCTCGATCATTACGACTACACCCCCCTGCGGAATCCGTGTGTAAACGTTTTGTCATACAGCTTGGAACGATAATCTTGTTCGTGGATGTTTTCATCCAGCGCCCATCCTGCTAAAATCATCGCTTGTTTACGAATTCCGTTTATCCGCATATCCTCGTCTAATCGTTCCAGTGTGGTCCGGACAATTTTTTGATCTGGCCATGACGCTTTATAAACAACCGCAACAGGAGTGTCCTTGCTCCATCCTACCCCGGTCAATTCCTTGACAAGTTTCTTCGTTAACGTCGCACTTAAGAAAAGTGCAATCGTGCAATGATGTTTTGCTAAATCAGCCAGCTTTTCAAATTCTGGCACAGGTGTCCTACCCTCGGCTCTTGTCAGGATCACGGTTTGGGTTAAATCAGGAATCGTCAGCTCAGCTTGAGCGGCCGCGGCCGCCGCAAACACAGAGCTCACACCTGGAACAATCTCTATTTCGATTCCTTTCTTTTTTAACAAGACGATTTGTTCCATAATCGCCCCATAGACAGCCGGATCGCCCGTATGTACACGAACAACCTTTTTCCCTTGTAGGATTCGGTCAGCCATGACGTCAACCATTTCTTCTAAGTGCATCCCGGCGGTTTTCAATATTTCGGCGGAAGGTTTTGCTTTTGCAATTAAGTCTTCGTTTACAAGAGAATCCGCATATAGAATAACATCTGCTTCCTGAAGATGCTGAAGACCTTTTACCGTGATTAAATCAGGATCGCCCGGTCCGGCACCAATGATATAAAGCTTCATTTTCTCACCACCATTAATGTTAAATATTCAAGCTCCGCTCCTTCGAGCTCATCTGCCCTCCAAATAATTTCTTCATTCGATGTTACCTTTGTGACGACTGAAGCCTTGTCAAGCAAATCTAAATCACGTAATACTTCTAGCATTAAATCAATCACTTTCGCTACTTTTATAAAAATGACACAATCATTGTCTTGAATGACTTTTTTCATGGTTTCATAGTCATCCCGTGCTGGAACAATCGCCACATGCTCATCTCCATCTGCCAATGGAATTCCCAGCCTAGAAGCCGCCCCATTGATGGACGAAATCCCCGGAACAACTTCAATCGGAACTTGCGGATACTTCTCCTGCATCAAACGCATCATATGAATAAACGTGCTGTATAAAAGAGGGTCCCCTTCAGTTACAAAAGCGACATCCTTTCCCTCCTGCAGCTTTGCCCATACATTTTCCACAGTTTCCGTCCATTTTCTTTCCAATGTGGCTGGATCCTTTGTCATCGGAAAGACAAGGCCCAGCATTTCTTTTTCGTTCGGCTGAAAATAGACATCAATGATTCGATGGGCATAACTTTTGCTGCCCTTTTGTTTTTTCGGATAAGCAATCACTGGTGATTCCTTTAATTTACGAAACGCCTTAACGGTAATGAGCTCTGGATCCCCCGGGCCAACCCCAAGGCCGTATAATGTACCTAACATGTTTATTCCCCTTCCTTGCGCCATGCTTCGATTATGTAAATCGGATTTAATGCATCAAATCTTGTCAAATTCAATATGGGCTTACTTCTGGATATTTGAGCTAGAGTAATGTTCGTCTCATATCCCCGCTCTTTAAACACAAGCATCGCTTCTGAAAGATTTTCAATTGTGACGGCATTTAAGACAATGCGTCCACACGCTTTCAAGCGGCTACAGCAAATATCCAAAATGTCTTCCATCCCACCTGCCGTCCCGCCAATAAAAACCGCATCCGGATCCGGGAAGGTTTCTAGTCCCTCTGGTGCTTTCCCATGGACGAGTGTTGCATCCACACGAAACTTTGCTAAATTTTGCTTACAGTTTTCTAAGTCGCCATCGTTCTTTTCGATGGCAAACACTTGTCCTTCCCTGGCGATTTTCGCAGCCTCAATCGCAACAGAACCTGTGCATGTCCCAATATCCCAAACTGTGCTATCTTCTTTTAACCTTAGGCCACTAATGCTTAGTGTCCTAATTTCCTTTTTTGTAATTAAGCCCTTATCTGGTTTACGCTGTAAAAATTCCGAATCGTCAATGCCAATCGGCCAATGTGGGCTTTCCCCCTTTTTCTTAAGAATTACTACATTGAGCGGTGAAAACTCTTCATCCTTCATTTCAGAAAGGGTAAACCAGCGGCATCGTTCCTTGTCACTGCCAAGGTTCTCGCCCACAAACGCCTCATATTCAGTCATGCCAAAGGAAAGCAAATACTGAGCGATTTTATTTGGGGAATTTTCTGTGTCGGTTAAGATTGCGACTGTTTTTTTTCCATCCACTCGCTGTGCCAACCCTTTTATACTCCTGCCGTGAACACTAGTAAAATAAGCATCCTGCCATCTTTCTTTCATTCTGGCAAAAGCAAGCTGGATTGAACTTATATATGGATAAATATCCAAATCGATTTTAGAAGATAAATAGCTTCCAATTCCATAGAACATCGGGTCTCCTGAAGCTAGAATCACTACGTTTCTAGTCTCCGTCTGCAACCGTTCCACTAGAGAATAAAGCCCGCCTTCAATCGGCATTTTTTCGCCGGCGAATTCAGAAAAAAAAGCAAGCTGTCTTTTTCCTCCTATTAATAGGTCACTTTCATTAATCCACTTTTCGTACATCGGGAGTAGGCTGACTTTCCCTTCGTCCCCAATGCCGATCATTTTAATTGATGCCACTCTTACGCACCGCCTTTCCTAACAATTGACCCTTCATGGTATATAGTGTCGTATCTATGTCGATCCCACCATCGACTTCCTTTAACGCAGCGTCGCAGCAATAGTCGCTAAGCATTTCGAAAAAGGATAAGTGGCCCTGTGCTGTCATCAAATCACCAACCAGTGATGCTGTATTGGCAGTTCGAATTTCCTCGACCAGGGTAGTATCAGCACCAGTACGGCTTGCCACCTCAGCTAAAAAATCAAAATCTATCGGGGCACTTTTTGAGTGGACCATCATGATCCCCATAGCCACTTTTGAGAATTTCCCCATCATGCCGACCATCGAAACTCTCTTTACCTCTTGCTTTTTGCATTGTTTAAGGGTAAACCCGACAAAGTCACCCATTTCGATAAAAGCTTCTTCAGGCAGCTCGGGGAATTGCTTCATGGCATTTTTCTCGCTCCGTCCGCCTGTTGTAATGACAACGTGCTCGCAGCCACTTGCCCGGGCAACACTAATAGCCTGGATGATACTGGCTTTATAAGCGGCTGTGGAAAAAGGAACGACAATCCCACGGGTTCCGAGAATAGAAATCCCGCCAATGATTCCTAAGCGTCCATTGAGTGTTTTTTTAGCGATTTCTTCACCAGCTGGTACGGAAATGACAATTTTAATTCCTCTTGTAATCCCGAATTCTTTTAATACCCCTTCGGCTGTCTCGTGGATCATCCTGCGAGGAACGGGGTTAATCGCGGCCTCGCCGACAGGAACGGGCAAGCCGTCCTTTGTAACGCGGCCAACTCCAATTCCACCATCAAGCACAATGCCTGGTTCATCGAGCCATGACACAGTGGAAACAATCAAGGCCCCATGGGTGGCATCTGGGTCATCCCCCGCGTCTTTTATCGTACTGGCGGTAGCCATTTGTTCCGTTACTTCACAGCTTTCTACATGGAAGGTTGCAAACCGCTTAACGGGCAAGTATATCGTTGATTCTGTTTGCGGTTCACCGGTAATTAATGCTGTCAACGCTGCTTTGGTGGTTGCTGTTGCACAAGCCCCAGTCGTATATCCTTCCCGCAGCTTTCCTTTTGGTACTTCCTGCATGGGTTATCCCCGTTCAGCCATAATGGAAATGGCATTTAATGCAGCAACGGTCACTGTACTGCCACCTTTCCGGCCAATATTGGTGATGAATGGGATATCGAGCTTAGCTAGTTCTTCTTTTGACTCAGCCGCAGAAACAAACCCAACAGGCAATCCAATGACAAGACCAGGTTTTACTTCTCCTTCTTTAATCAGGCGGATAAGTTCGAGTAAGGCGGTTGGGGCATTCCCAATGGCAAAAATACCGCCATCTGCTTCTTTAATCGCCTTCCGCATCGAAATAATCGCCCTTGTTGTATTCAGCCGTTTGGCTTCCTGGATGACATCTGGGTCGGAAATATAGACTTTAATTTCTCCTCCGAATTTTTGAATTCGTGCTTTATTTGCCCCACTTTGAATCATTTGAACATCTGCAACTACCATTTTCCCGCTCCGAATCGCCCGAATACCGGACTGAATTGCGTCAGGATGGAAGAGGACGCTTTGCCCAAGTTCAAAATCAGCGGATGCATGGATGATACGCTGGACAACTGGATACTGATCCTCAGTAAAAGGGTGCTCCCCAATTTCTTCATTAATCATTTCAAAACTTCTACCTTCAATCTGTTCCGGTTGGACGGTTAACGGTTTAAATTCAGTACGAAAATCCATTTATCTCACTCCTGTATTAAAATGATTGTTCTGTTGTGACAATTGGTGTGGAACCAATCTTTTTATGTAATTCTGTGATGACATCGATAAAATTAGCATAGACGGTACCATAATTCAGTTTTGGGCGGCCAATAAGGATAACCTCAATCCCCAGTTCCTTGGCTGCTTCCACCTTTTCATCGACCGATCCGACTTTCCCACTCTCTTTAGTCACCATTAAGGTGACGCCATATTGCTTATATAGGGCTTTGTCGAACTCTTTTGAAAATGGGCCCTGGATCGCAATAATATTTTTCTGTGGCAGCCCAAGTTGCTCACATTTTTCCATATTATCCATACGAGGCAGCATCCTGGCGATCAAGCGAATGTCCGGGTTACCTAATAGTTTTTCTGTGAAAATTTTAAGCGTCTTGCTGCCTGTTGTCAGCATCACCACGCCTTTATTGGCCATTGCAAGCTCCGCAGCTTCCTCGTAGCTTTCGACGACTTTCATTTTGTCATATTGGAAATTTTGTGACTCCCGTTCATATCGAATATAGTGGATTCCCGCTTTTTCGGACGCCTTGATAGCGTTTTTCGAAGCTTCTTCCGCAAACGGATGACTGGCATCGACAACCGCTAGAATACCTTTTGTGTGAATCAACTCCACCATGTCCTCATCCGTTAATCTGCCTACTTGTACACATATACCTGACTCCCTTAATTCAACCGCTGCATTTTCTGTGACTACTGAGGCCAGAAGATCGAAGCCTTCCTTTTTTATTTCTAAAGTAAGGGCTCTTGCATCACTTGTACCAGCTAATACGAAAATCATCCTCTATCTCCAGCCTTTTGCACCGCATGTTTGTGATCATGGTCATGATGTTCATGGTTATGGCCGTGATGATGATCGTGGTCATGATGGTGGTGGTGATCGATATGTTCCATCACATTAAGACGGTATTGGCAGGTATCACAGTTCATCTTCACTTCATCACGAAGGGCTTCTTCCACCCGATCGATTAAAATTGTCTGTAATTTTGGATGATAACCAAAATAGTCAGCCAACTTAATTTCAACCGCGGAATATTGATTTTGAATAGGTACCATCATATCTTCTAACCGTTTAATCAGGATGCCAGTGAATAGAAAGTAAGGCAGGATTACTACTTTTTTTGCTCCAAGCTTAATACAGCGCTCAATCCCTTCGTTAACTAAAGGATTGGTCACCCCCATAAAAGCAGGTTCGACGATTTTATAGTTTGTTTTTTCCCATAGTAATCTAGCAATTTTATATAAATCACTATTCGCATCAGGGTCGCTTCCGCCACGTCCTAACAAAAGGACAGCCGTATCGTCTTCGATGGTTTCTACATTCTCGCCAATTTCCATTAATCTAGTTTTTAGAATTTCAAATGTTTCCTCATGAACACCAATTGGTCGGCCATAAGTAAATTGAACAAACGGATATTTATTCTTTGCCTCATCAATAGCTGCTGGAATATGAATTTTGGAGTGTCCTGCCTGTAAGAGCATGATCGGAATCAAGACAACATGGTCGGCCCCTTTCTCCACACATAGATCGATGCCTTGATTCACTGTTGGTTGTTCAAATTCTAAAAAACACGTCTCGAGCAGGAAAGAATCTTCCCAAGTCTTTCTCATCTCACGGATGAACTCTCGAACCTGCTGATTTCCTTCTTGATCTCTACTTCCATGCCCCACAAATAAAATTGCTCTCAAAATATTTCCTCCCCTTTGTTTGTAAATGCCTTACCTGCCAATTATCGCTAGACTTCTCTCCTTTATTCCCCGCAAACAGCTGCTTCGATTTTAAGATTTGGTGTGATATCCTGGTACACAAAACCTTGAACTTCTTTGACCCGTTTAAAAAATTTATAGAAACGTTCATTTGGATACGCTTTTTGTTGGTACTCTTGAACAATTCCCTCTATGACCCCGACAATTTTTTCCGGTGCGATTCCTTCAGCTACGATTTGGCCATTATGGGCGGTTCTTCCAGCTGTCTTGGCTCCTAAAAACAAATCAAACGCTCCTTTACGGTAGACAATGCCAATATCTTCTTTTACGGCTCCATAACATGCCATGCCGCAGCCATTCACACCAAGTTTCAGTTCTTTTGGGAGTTCCATGCCGCCAAGCCTTACTTGTAGCTCATCGGCATAAGGGATAGAATCCTTCTTTTCTCCGTCACAAAAATCACAGGCTTTTACGGTTAATACGTCGCCAACAGGAGCAATTAAAAAGTTGGCTGCAGTTAGTTTTTCAATAATCTCATCAGGCTTAGAGGTTAAAATTTGCAGCTTCATAAAATGGTCTTGTGTGTATTCCATGACTCCTTCTTCTCCGATAATTTCGGAAAGAATGACCATCTGATGCGCGGTAAATTTTTTATTGGCGACACCAGGGCTGACCGCTACCTCAAAAATAGATTGAAAGTCTTGCTTCACAATTAAACCTTGGGTTTGTCCATAGGTCTCACCTAGGATCATTTGCAAGGCTTCCTCAGCCAACTCTCTTGGCGACTCTTTCACAGAGGTTGGGGTGACTAGTTTCTTGTTTACCGGCATACCATCTTCCATTTGCTCCAGTGCCCATGGTTCGGCTTCCTTTTGCAGACGCTGATGCGGTTTCAAAGGTTGAATTGCCTGATTTAATGTATACTTCCGCTGATAACCGCGCGGGGTGATCATCAATTCATCGTAGAAAAATGTTGATGAGTTGCCAATTAAAACGGTGGTTAACATGCCAATTTCATGATCTAACATCTCTTGTAAATTGGTTAAGACGATCTTTTGACTATCACGGAAGGCGCTCTTTACCAATCCTACAGGGGTGTCTGGCGAGCGATATTTTAATAGAATTTTTTGTGCTTCCATGATCTGCCGTGTTCTTCTCCCGCTTTTTGGATTGTATAGGGCAATCACAAAATCAGCTTGAGCGGCCGCTTCGATTCGTTGCTCGATCAAGCTCCAAGGTGTTAAATGGTCACTTAAGCTAATCGTACAGGCATCATGCATGACCGGCGCGCCTAATAAAGCAGCACAGGAGTTGATGGCAGAAATGCCAGGGACCACCTCCACTTTTACCCCTGAGTCTTTTTTCCAGCCTTTTTCAATTAGCACTTCGTAAACAAGTCCTGCCATTCCATATACACCGGCATCACCGCTCGAAATGACAGCTACCGTGTAACCGAGCTCAGCTTGTTTCACAGCCTCCTGCGCACGGCTCACTTCTTCTGTCATTCCTGTGCTGATGATTTGCTTTCCAGCTATTAATCCCTTGATTAAATCCACGTAGGTTTTGTAGCCGATAATGATATCACTTTCTTGGATGGCTTCCTTTGCCCGTCCGGTAATATGTTTTTCATCACCTGGGCCAAAACCAATAACCAATAATTTACCTTTCACACTATTACGCCACCTTCCACAATTTCAAACTAGAATCCAGCTACTATCCGCTGTTAAATCTTTTCTTTAACCGCTTTTTGTATTCCTTCGATGCATTCCGACCCTTCTGGATGTATGAATCCAGCTTCGGAATATTGATAGATCGAATGCTCCTGAAGGCAATGACCTTCAGCCAGATGACGCTTTACAATCGTAGTTCCCACTTCTGGGGTTACGTTTTTATACCAAGTCCCTGAAGGATAGACGATGGCAACAGGTGCATCCTTACATCTCCCGTTGCATCTCGTTCTTGTAGTATGTATGATTGAATCTAAGCTTAAATTGGTGATTTCATTCCGTATTGCTTGTGTCGCTTCCTCCCCACCCTTTCTCATACAGCTGCTGCCGTTACAAATGAGGACATGATGTTTCGTCCCTTGTAAATTCCAAGTAGTCATGTAACATACTCCCTTTCGTTTTTTCATAAAAAAAGCACCCCTATGGACATAGGGGTGCAGAATAAATACACACAAAAAAATAGCGATGTAAGTTCAGCACTTCTACCTATGTTCCCGTAGGTTGATTGAAGCTATTAGGTAAAGGCAGGTCTCCTGACTTAGGTTCATCATTCTATTGCGTCTTCCCAAATTCCTTCAGTGACATCTGCAATGAACTCCCCTTACAGTGGCGGGTACCGTGACGGATTTAAACCGTACTTCCCTTTTAAGCACTAATTTTCATAGTGCACCAATCCTAATCTATTCAATTTTTAAAAAGACTTGTTTCTTCTAGAGGCATAATATAGGCATAAAAAATGATTTAGAATCATTAAAACGAAAAAATCCGTTCAACAAAAGTTGAACGGATAAAACGCCAGCACAAAGAAAGTTAAAAAATAATCCTTTTTGTCCAAACGTTTCATCTTCTCAACACCCGAAGAAATCGAAACTTTAAAAGCTAAGACAGGTCTCCTGACTTGTGTATCTTCCTACTTTAGACCCTTCCCGTAACGTCCATATAAACGTTTCAGTGGTTTGTCTATTTCGTCCACACTTACAGTTGCGGGGACAGTTCTGGTAATGCTCCAGATTCCCTATTAAGCCCTAAGGCATCTTAACTAATTGTTAACAAATTAGTATTTAATTTATTAGATAATATTATTCTAGTCTATCAGATTTAATATTTCAAGAGTTTTTAAACTACTTTAAGGAAAACGCTACCCTCCAATAACTTCATCTTGGTTAAGTAATTGAATGTAATATAGAAATAGCAGAAATTAAATATCGACATTTCTTTTTTTAAAACTTTTTGTTATTAAGGACAAGTAAAAAGTGAACTCTTCGTGTGGTTTTCTTGTAAACTTGTCCGTGAAATTGTCCGCACTTTTATTTATTTTTAATTCTATAAAAAAGGAAATAAAAAAAACCTTGAAATTACAAGGTTTTTTTATTATATTTTTTCGACTAAAACAGCCGTTCCATGAGCGACTATTTCATTGTTACTCTATTACATCTTATCAACCCAATACATTTTCACATCACAAATCCTATCGGATCTGTCCCGAGTACTGGCCCCACCTACGCCAAATACGATGATAGCCACACATGCCATCCAACCTACTATTTAGTATAACAGAAAACGCTTACATTTTCAATATTTAGAATATTCGTTAAAAATATTTTAATAACTCAAGAATAACTGACTTTTCTTTCCCTTCAGATACCATCAATCACTTTGTAATTTTTATGTGATACAACTGTTCTGTTTCCTTCAAACACCAATTCCGTTTTATTATCGATTATATTTACAATAACTGTATTTTCATTGACCTTTTCAACAATCCCTTTAATTTCATTCTTAAATAAGACATGTTCCCCTATTTCAGCTATCTTTTTTGCCTTGAATTTCATCTTCTTCTCCCCAATCATCATCTTTATTTTTCTTAGTTTTACTTCATTGTTATATTTTGATTTTTCTTATTCACAATTGAAAACGTCTTCATCAATATGTAGATGAACATTAATTCGTACCAAGTTAGCTAGATCCTTTATGAGTAATACGACTAAATTCTTTTTCTAATTCTAACTTATACAAATAACCTAGTGGACATTTTTTTATCCGTTTCATACAATGATGAAAGATTAAGAAGTAATGATTTTAATTACTTTTTCTTTCAAACTACTTTTTTATTATATTACCAAAATTTTAGATATAAATAAAGTATTTATTTTGAATACTGAAATTTTAGGAGTGTAGTATTGTCTTTTCATTTTTAACCAGCAGTTCATCCGAAAATTAATATTCTATTACTAGAAATTTTTTTAAAAATACTGTTAGGGAAATTCTACACCATCTAGGATAATAACAAAACAAATAATTCACTTTGGCATCTGCATCTTCATTTAATGTTATGATCAGAAAGTAACGAATGAATCTTCATTAGAACCTTTGCATATCTCTGAATAATTTCATTTGGATTTTTACTAGATTCACTATCGATAAAAATACAATATTCTTCTATGTATTCAATAAAAAGTTGATCTGTTCACCAAAACAGAATAACTTTTTATTGAATTATTATATAATAGACAGATTATTACCATAAAATTTTTATTAAAATATTATTTTGCATCAGTTATTATCTAATAGAAGTATTTTTTTTAATGAATTAGCTTTGGAGGAAAATTTGAGTAGTAATTTTGGATTTTTAAATACATGGCTTGATTTATCTCTCCTATACCAGGTTATAAAAAATAAAAAAAGATGCTACACATAACATATAACCTCTTATACATAACATAATAATGGTTAATTTATGAGGGTTTAGAGGATAATTCATGACCATATAAAGCTTATTTTTAGAGGTGATATAAGGGTATGGATAATGAACAAATCGTATATAGTCCAAGTGAAGCGGCCAAACAACTTAACCTTAAAGAAGTACTTTTAGTCATTATGTTAGTATCCTCGAAAATGAAGGTTTTGACATCGAGAGAGATAGTAAAGAAACATAGAACTTTTTTAACTCAATACCTTCTAGCCATTGAAAATATGCTTGAGTATAGAAGATTACTATAAACTACAATAAAGACCAATCTCTTTTATAAAAGTACTGGGACTATCTTTAGTGTATTTGCATTTTCGAGCTACTATATAAACTGGGAAAACACATTGCTCGTATCAATTTTCACTTATTAAAACTAACAATTTTTTAAACTAATAAAAAAGTGCAAGAAATTTTCACATCCCTACACTTTTCTTAATTTAATAATTATTTTTGTAATACAGTTATTGTTTTTGGACTTGTCGTAACTTTAAAGCCTTGTTTACTAATCACTTCTGCTGATACTGTGTTCGTATTATTAAGGTGGTATTGTAAAAGGTTTCCTTTTTTTACACATATTAAGCTTTTACTTTTGAAGAAGATTCATATAAATCTACCGCTTCATTTACTGTGAATCCTTTGTGAACGATGGAATGTATCGCTTGGATCATTGCAAGAGGATGCTGAGATTGCCAAATATTTCTTCCCATATCCACCCCAGCTGCACCTTGCTCCATAGCATTATACGTAATTTCTAGTGCTTCACGAATTGTATCAAATTTTGGGCCACCTGCAATAACTATAGGAACCGGGCACTTACTCGTTACCTGTTCAAAGTTGTCGCAGTAATAAGTCTTAACAATATCGGTTCCCATTTCAGCAAGAACTCTTGAAGCTAATGCTAAGAACCTGGCATCCCGTTTTTCAAGCTCTTTTCCGACGGCAGTAATTCCAAGTACGGGTATTCCGTAATCATGAGCATCAGTTACAACATGGGCTAGATTTGTTACTGTTTGAGTTTCATAGTCAGATCCGATAAAAACCGAAACCCCTACACCAACAACATTATGGCGAATTGCTTCTTTTATTGATGTAACGATCGTTTCATTCGCTAGATTCTTCCCTAACGTTGTAGGACCACCTGAAACACGAAGAACCATTGGTTTTTCCGTATTTTTCGGAATACACGCTGCAAGTGTACCTCTTGTTAAATATAGCGAATCCGTGTATGGAAGTAATTCTCTGACAGTTTCCTCAGGCTTTTCTAAACCTCTTATTGGCCCTAAAAAATAACCATGATCTATCGCAAGCATTACTGCCCTCTTATTTGGTAATATTTTGTTTAATCGATTTTGAAATCCCCAGCTCACTATCTATTCACTCCTTAACTTGATTTCTGGATTCTTTATATTCACAACATCTCTTTCCAAAATATGCGGAGATTTAATGAAGAGCGCTTTAAAGGTTTTGTCAGTTTGATTGATAAGGTAATGAGCATCGCCTGGGCGGCATTGAATCATATCACCTGGTATTGTTGGAACCTTATTTCCATTAATATAGAAATCTATCTGCCCTTCTAGGATATAGAAAATTTCTTCGCAAACTGTATGATAATGGTTTTGGAAGTCTTGACCTGGTTTCAATACAACCACACCAATATCTACGTTCGGACC
>NZ_JBHVPN010000007.1:117202-204684 GCF_042887255.1 Gottfriedia sp. NPDC057948 | reverse complement strand
AAATAAAACTAAATAACCTGCCCCCGATAAAATATCGGGAGCAGGTTGCGGCATAGGTGTTTTTTCTGAAGTCCCAAAAACAGGGTTCAGACTAAAAAATCCAATGGTTTTTTTGTTGTTCTAAAATTTTCGATCGGAGCCACCACCGCCGGAGCTTCCTCCGCCACCGCCTCTTGGGCCACCGCCACCTGATGAGTTTAATAGTGCAGGTAATAAATTCAAAATGAAATAAGTAAGTACTCCATTAAAGAACATCATATCAATGATGATGACCGCGATTACAATCGCAATGATGATGAATACTTTTAAAGTGGCCCATAAATTACTTGTTTTAGAATGACCAGTTTGTTCAGAGCCATTTAGAATAACATTATATAGAGATTTATATGTGTTTTTTATTGCAAGGGATTCTTCACCTTTTTTCAAATATGGAATAGCGCTCTGGTCCAAAATGTTACCAGATCTAATATCTGTTACAACTCCTTCTAAACCATATCCAACTTCGATTCTTATTTGTCTGTCTTTTTTTGCATATAACAAAAGAACACCATTATTTTTCTCTTTATTACCTAAACCATATTTTCGAAATGCTGTATTAGCATATTCTTTAATATCGTTTCCTTCCAGACTTGGGATTGTTAATACCGCGAGTTGAGCGGAGGTAGTGTCTTCTAATTTTTTCCCTAATTGAATTAGAGTTTGTGTATCTTCTCTGTTAAGAACATTTGCATAATCTTGTACATAAATGTCTCCTACTTGAGAAGGGACTTTAATTTCAGCATTTGCTCCTGTAGCAAATGAAAAAAGAAATCCTATTAGGAATATTGATGAGAGAAATTTTCTCATTTATTACCATCGCCACTAAAGTCAACCTCAGGTGTAGCTTTATCTTTTTCAGATACTTCAAAGTAATCCTTCTTCTCGAATCCAAAAGGTCCAGCTACTAGTACACCCGGGAATTTTTTGATTTTTTGGTTATAAACCGTTACTGCATCATTATAATCCTTACGAGCAATAGCTAGTCGATTTTCAGTTCCTTCTAGGCTATCCATTAATGCTTGGAAGTTTTGATTTGATTTTAAATCTGGATAGTTTTCAACCACTACTAATAAACGGCTTAGCGCTCCAGACAATTCTGCATCAGCTTTACTTTTATCAGCAGTCGTTTGAGCACCAGCTAATTTTGCGCGTGCATCTGTTACTGAAGCAATCACATCTTTCTCTTGTGTAGCATATCCTTTTACTGTATTTACTAAATTTGGTATTAAATCTGAACGACGTTTTAGTTGGTTATCAACTTGCGACATTTTATTTGTTACATTTTCTTCCTGAGTCACAAAGCTATTATAGCTTCCTACACCCATAAAGATTAGAACGACTACAATAATTAAAGCAATCCATATTCCTTTATTCTTCAAGAAAAAACACTCCATTTCCAAAATATGTATTTTTAAAGATGTTAGTATTAATATTTAACCATATTATTTGATATAAAGCATTTTTATTCAAATATTGAATGACAATTTAAATAAAATTAATAAAAATTTAATTATCTATTTGACTTAAACGTTTTATTTGTGATATAAATGTTTCATAACATTTTAATAGTGAGCGTTGAAAGGCTTAGTAGTGTGAATGGTATTGGATCAGAGAGCTAATGGTTGGTGAGAATTAGCACAGACATTGACATGAATTACACCCTGGAGCATTCTTTTTCGAAATTTGTTTAATGCAAATTAGGATTAGAACGGTTAACAACCGTTAATTGTATGAGAGGTAGCTAGATTTATTTGCTACAACTAGGGTGGTACCGCGATTATAATTATTCGTCCCTACTGTTTATCAGTAGGGACTTTTTGTTTTGTTTAAACGACGTATAGAGCAAAGAAGGGGTGGGCTAAAAATGGAAAATATCTTACAAGATTTAGAATTTCGTGGATTAATTAATCAAATGACAGATGAAGAAGGTCTACAAAAATTATTAAGCGAAGAATCTGTTTCATTATATTGTGGTTTTGACCCAACTGGTGATAGCTTACACATTGGTCACCTATTACCAGTGTTAATGTTAAAGAGATTTCAAGTGGCAGGTCATAAACCAATTGGTGTAGTAGGTGGAGCAACTGGAATGATCGGAGACCCAAGTGGTAAGAAGGCAGAACGTACGTTAAATACTGCTGATACAGTAAAAATGTTCAGTGAACGAATTCGTACACAATTATTACCATTTTTAAACTTCGAAGGTGAAAATGCTGCTAAAGTAGTTAATAACTTTGATTGGACAGGCGAATTAGATGTTATTACATTCTTACGTGACATCGGTAAAAACTTCGGATTAAACTACATGCTAGCTAAAGATTCAGTTGCATCTCGATTAGAAGCAGGTATTTCATTTACTGAATTTAGTTACATGATTTTACAATCATATGATTTCTTAAAATTATACCAAGACCATAACTGTAAATTACAAATTGGTGGTAGTGACCAATGGGGTAATATTACAGCGGGTATGGAATTAATCCGTAAGACAGAAGAAGATTCAAAAGCTTTTGGTCTTACAGTACCTTTAGTAACAAAAGCTGATGGTTCTAAATTTGGTAAAACAGAAGGCGGAGCAGTTTGGTTAGATCCAGAAAAAACAACTCCATACGAATTCTACCAATTCTGGATTAATACAGATGACCGTGATGTAGTTAAATACTTGAAATATTTTACTTTCTTAACGAAAGAGGAAATTTTAGAGCTTGAGAAACAATTTAATGAAGCACCTGAACAACGTGTTGCTCAAAAAGCATTAGCTGCTGAAGTAACGAAACTTGTTCACGGTGAAGCGGCTCTTGATCAAGCGATTAAAATTACAGAAGCATTATTTAGTGGATCTGTAAAAGAATTAACGGCTGCTGAAATCAAACAAGGTTTTAAAGACGTACCTTCATTTAATTTAAGTGAAGCAGAAAAAGGATTAGTAGACTTACTAGTTGAAGCAAAAATTTCTCCATCAAAACGTCAAGCACGTGAAGATGTACAAAACGGTGCAGTTTATGTAAATGGAGATCGTATACAGGACGTTGCAACTGTGTTAACTAAACAAGATGCAATTGAAGAACAATTTATTATTATCCGTCGTGGTAAGAAGAAATACCACTTGGTTACATTATAATATTGAACAAACAGTGAACGAAAAGCAGTAGTTTGATTGGGAGTAGTTCAGAGAGCGAGTGGTTGGTGAAAACTCGTCTACACAATCAAATGAATTACATTTCGGGAGTTTTCTTTTCGTAGTTAGTAGATCTAATGAAGGGAAGAACGTAAATCTACGTTACAGATTCGAGTGATAAGGAATTTTTCTTTTATAAGTATTTATTTCTTATAACTAGGGTGGTAACGCGATCGAGGTCGTCCCTATTTTTAATAGGGGTGCCTCGATTTTTTATTGGCTTTTTTTGAAAGGGTGAAAATTATGGAGATAGTTGCAACGAAAGATTACCGAATATTGGCAAAACTTAATGAAGGTGTTCAAAACCTACATGCTGATTTATTTCCAGATTTTTTTAAAGTTCATAATTCGGCTGAAATAACTGAGTTTTTCAAGAGTGTAGTTGATAAACCAGAGCATCATTTTTTCGTCGTTAAAGATGTCGAAGAATTAGTCGGTTATGCTTGGATTGAAATAAAAAATATACCTGAAGGACCGATAAAAAAGGCTTTTCGATTAGGGTATGTTCATCAGATAAGTATTAATGAAGAAAAAAGAAATAAGGGATACGGTTCATTCTTAATCCATAAAATTGCTTCATTTGCTCGTGAGAATAATCTTTCTAGAATTGAACTAGATTACTGGATCGACAATAAAAATGCAAGAAGCTTTTATGAGAAACTTGGGTTCGTAAAGTTTCGTGAACACGTATATATAGATGTATAAATAAGGGAGAGTTTATAAAATGAAAAATATTGAATTAGGTGCGTTAATCGTACTGTTTGCAGTTATTATGTCTAGTTGTCTAGTTATTTTAAAATCAGATCCACAAATTCCGCTCCTTTTATGTGTGGTTTGTTTAGCAGTATTTGGATTATTTAAGGGATTTAAATGGGAACAGATTGAAAATGGGATGAAAAAGGGTATTCAAAATGGATTGTCGCCTACATTAATCCTAATGATGATTGGTCTATTAATTGGTTCTTGGATGCTAAGTGGTACAGTTCCTACATTATTATTTTACGGAATTTCTGTTCTTTCAGCTAAATGGTTTGCGATTAGTGCAATTTTTATTACAATCATTGTTGCTAGTTTTACGGGTAGTACATTTACAACAATTGCTACAGTTGGTGTAGCGTTAATGGGAATCGCTCATATTATGGGGATTCCACCAGCAATTGCAGCAGGTGCAATTATTAGTGGAGCGTGTTTTGGTGATAAAATGTCACCAATCTCAGATACAACGAATTTCGTTCCAAGTATTTTAGGAATAAAGGTTAATGAACATATTCGACATATGGCATATACAACAATTCCAGCATTAATTGTTACAGTTATTTTATTTTTAATCATCGGTATGGGTAATGGAAATACAGATATGGCGCAAGTTACAGAAATGAAAAAAGCAATTTCATCTAGCTTTGAAGTGAATCCGTTATTATTAATCCCATGTTTAATTGTTTTTATTATGGCATTTAAAGGTTTTTCAACTTTACCAACAATGTCGGCTGGTATTGTTAGTTCATTAGTTTTAGCATCTTTCATTCAAAAGGATATTACGCTTGCAAAAGTGTTTACAACATTACAAAATGGATTCCAAACGGATACAGGTAATGAAATGCTTAATTCGATTGTTAACCGTGGAGGATTACAATCGATGATGTGGTCTGTGTCATTAATATTTATTGCACTTGCTCTAGGCGGATTATTACAAGAGCTACGTGTATTCGAGACATTAATACAGTCATTATCTAACTTGAAACGTAATGGGAATATTGTTATTGCAAGTACATTATCTGCAATGAGTGTAAATCTTTTAACAGGTGAACAATACTTATCAATTCTACTTCCTGGGCAATTATTAAAGGATGTATTTATCAAAAAAAATATTCCACTTAAAAACTTATCACGTGCATTAGAAGATGGCGGAACACTTTTTAATCCAATCGTTCCTTGGAGTGTAAGTGGAGCGTTTTTTGCTTCAACATTAGGAGTACCGGTTATTGATTACTTACCGTTTTCGTTCGTCCTATTTATTACACCACTATTCAGTATGTTAGCTGCTTTATTTGGTAAAGGATTAGAAGTTAAAAATAAAGGTGAAAGTTCTTCAAGAAATGTCGCATAAACAAATTGTTTCTACACAAACTAGTTTTTGTACGAACTGGTTAATGGAGGGAAAAAAATGAGTCATGCAGCAGGTGGTTCAAAGAAAAATCGTCCTAGTGATGCAAATCATGTAGATGCGAAAACGAAAGCACATCAAAAGAGACTTTCGAAGGATCAACATAATCCTATGGGCGACAAGTATCCTAGATAATTGAATAAATAATTTGAAACAATCCCTTATACGAAAGAAAGGACAAGCATTTCTTTTCGTATAGGGGATTTTTTATTTACGGTCTATCTGAAATAATGTTAAAGATTTGTGGCATATTCCAAATTTTAGTGAAATCCACCTAATTATTAGATAAAATAAAAGTTAAAGTAATTTTATTTAAGGGGATAAAGGTAATGAGTGTTTTTAAAATAATTACATATACAATAATTATTGGGATACTAAGTTATGTATTCTGTATCGTTTTTATCGGTGTAAATAGCTTTTTGCAATATCAGCATAAAGTACCTAAAAATGCAGATTATGTTATTGTATTAGGTGCTGGTTTGAAAAAGGATAAGCCAACTAGAGCTTTACGTTATCGAATTGAAACAGCAGCAAAATATGCTATGGAAAATAAAAGTGCAAAAATTATTGTTTCAGGTGGAAAAGGTCATGATGAATTGATATCAGAAGCTGAATGTATGAGGGTTGAATTAATCAAATTAGGAATTGCAGAAGATCGAATCATTAAAGAAGATTTATCAACAAATACATACGAGAATATGAAATTCTCCAAAAAACTTATTCACAGCGATCAAGCACAAGGAGTCGTTGTTTCGAATGATTATCATTTATTTAGATCTTTAAAATTGGCTAGAAAACAAGGGTTAAATGTAGTCGGTCTGCCTGCAAAAACACCAAAAGTAATTATACCGACAGCATACTTTAGAGAATGTTTATCTATTTTAAAAGCTATTTACTATAAACAAATTTAATCATTGTGGGGCAATCTATCATTTTTATAAAAACTATGAATTAATTTGTACCAATGTCCGTTTCATTTCTACTGATTGAAACATTTTATATTATATGGATTTGCTTGTCCAAATAATATGAAAGGAGTGACGTTAATGTCGTCAAAATTTTTATCAACTGGCGTATTAAGAAGACATTCAAGTACTCAGTTTTTAACAGTAGAAGCTCTTAATGTTGACCCGGATGACGCTCGTTCAGTGAGTGTTTTAATGTTTGACTGGTCAAGTGGTTCACCAATTATTCTTCCTATGGTTGATCCATCTACAGTAACAATTCCACCAAATCAATATAGAACATTTAGATCTTTCCAACTTCCAGTAAATTTATTTGCTTATGAAATAAGAATTCTTCATCCGAAAGATCGTGATGTTGTAGTAAATGTATTTGGACTTAGTGACATTGCATTTGATCCTCAAGAAGGTAATAATGCAGTGCAACATGACTTAGCGGTAGTGAAATTAAAATAATATAAAAGTTTATTTTAATACACCTCTCATTTCCGCATAAGTAGCCCTTCGAGTAATGTCGAGGGCTTTTTTTTATTTAAGCTTATCAAAAAATGAAGAAGAATAAACAAACTCCCTATCAAGTCTGGTAGGGAGTTTATGGCGTATGCATTATTAAGTTAATCTAGGTATAGGTATCATATTATTTATGATTCCTTTTTTGGTTCAAATTTTTATCTAAAACCAGAAAGTTAATTATGTTTGAACTATTTAATCACTGAATATGTAAAAGCAATTCCAACAGGTCTTTTATATTTGCCGGAGGATTCTTTTTTGTCAGTTCCAATCCGCGGATCATTCCATACTTCAAAATTATATATCTTTAAGTAATCTTTTGCTGTGATACGATAAGTTTTACCGGCTGGAACACTTATTTCGTAGGTGTCAGAAATAGTATAGCTGCTTTTATACGTAATTCCTAATTCCCCAGCTATTGCTTTAATCGGTAAACCTACTGTACCAGAAACTTCTATCTGTCTTGATTCAGTGATAGACATTGTTGCGGTACATTTACCTTTATAAGAACTCATACGAATAACTTCACCATTCCCATAAGTAGTATTTCTTTTTTTCACATATAACCCGTTATCCCATCTAGCTTTAATTGGAGTTGCAACTTCCTTGTCGAGATAACTGTCAATTTGGTCCTCTTTAATAACTACAGTGTATCCAAGAATATTTTCATCTTCTAATGGATTAATGACACCTAACTTCTTTAGGTCGTTTAAAACATCTTCGTTTGACACATTTATTTGTAAGTCTCCAATTTTATTAACCCCTATTTCAACTCCAGGTTCATCTTTTGAAACTACAACATCCTGACCTATTTCAAAAGTAATTTTCTTTGCTAATTCCTCATTAACTTCTTTTAGAGAATCTATATCTGTCAAAAGTTCAGTAGAAGGAGCATTCGTAAAATTTTTAATTTCTTCAGCTATAACATTCTCGGTCTCTTTGGATAAACATGGATAGGTAAATGTAATAGCTAATACTAGAGAAAGAATAACGACAAAAGCTTTCTTCATATCAAACATCCGAATTTATAGTATGTAAATATATTCACAATGTAAGTGTATAATAAATATTGGGATTTGAATGTATCTAAAAAAAGTCTTTTTGTTTTAAAAATGGAACATTACGAAGATAGATAGGGGATGTAGTTTTAAGCTAATTTTCTTCAACGCTTTGTAAAGACAAAAGCCTATTATACTAAAATAAAAATTGAATTTATAAAACTACATTAAAAACAATTTAGCCGATGTTTCTAATGGTTTAGTGAGTACTAGTACAAACTTGAAATAAATATAACCCCCTATTACTATAATAGGGGGTTTTAGAGGTGTGCCCAGCATGCGCATAATCTATAGGGTGAGAGTCCCGAGCCAAGAAGTCATCCTTTATAAGATGACTTTTTTACTGTTTAATGGGCTAAGTTTTCTAAAAAATTTACAAAATCTAGAAAAATTTCGTCATGTTCACATGCTTTTATTACTAGTGTCAATGAAACATTTAATTTTTTGTCAAATATTGATGTTAGTTTCGATTTAAAATTTGTGTCCACTATATCAGGTAAATCTAGATCGGAATATTCTTTTCTTATCATGTATAATGCAGCACTTTTTCTATTATCTAATAAAATAATATTGTATGTGGCACATATATCATAAATAATTCCTCTTACTTCTCTATTGGTATTAGTTAATTCGGTAAAATTCATAAAAATATCCAATCTGCAGCTTTGCAGTAACAGTAGCTTGTTTAAATAATTTTTTCATGTAAACCTCCATATAGTAATATTTTTGGACTTATGAAAACATTACTCTATTAATAGAGGTTGTGTGATTCCTTATTTGAAATATAAAATTTCAAAATTGAATTAATATAATTTGGGTTGATTTTGATATACTATTTACGTGATTAGGAAAATTAACATATGAGACCTCCAAACTTTTATATGTGAAATGATAAAGAACCACCCTAGAGCTAGCGGCGTGGTTCTTTTTTATTGTTCTGAATTATACTTCAACTGAAATTTTTTGGCGTGAAAACACTAGTAGTTGTTAAAGCGTTTTAAGAGAAGAGTGGTAAGTTAAGTGAACGGATTGGTAAAGCTACTTCTAGATGTATAGAAAAAAGCAAAAATTTTAAATGTTAGATAGATACTTAAAAAAAAGGTAGTGAACTGCGAAGAAAAGACTCGGAGTAAGTTGAAAAAATAGAATTTATCTTTAAAGATAGATTCTATTTTTGTTTAGCATCATTTACTTTAGAATAAAACTGTCATTATAATAGCTTTCTTATAAATCTACCTATTACTATAATTAAAACAACACTTAAAAATTGTATAGTAAATAGTGATAAAGTACTGATGTCCATATAGAATAGATTTTTGAGAATGGAATCTCCACAAAACCCTATAATGATGCATAAAAGTACTTCTGTCTTGAATTTAAAATTACTAAAGATAAATTTAAATACTTCGTTAGTATTCTTAAACATCAATCCACCCATTCTTTGGTTTTTTTATCTTTACTATCAATAAAACTTGCTAGTTTACCACCTAAATCCATATAATCTAATGCAAAATCTAAGCCTTTGCTAAGTAAATAAGCTACTGGAGCTGCGCCAATTGCTACCAATTTACTTTTTAAAGTTTTTGTAAACATTTTTTTAGCTTGGTCTTTCCCGACTTTTTTTATATATGCAGAAACAGAACCATAACCTAAACTACCAGTGGCAAGTGTACCAATAGCAACATTTAGTATAGATCCCATCACGTTTACGGTCATAATTCTAAGGTCACTACGACTATTTTGGTTTATATAATCTACTGTAGCCTCTAAATCATTGAATAATTCTGAATTAGGATTAAAGGCATTTGTAAGTGCTTCTTTATAAATCACTTTATCAACTCCGAAAGCACTAGCTTCCATTGCAACTGCTTCATAGAAAGCAATTTTTTCAACTTCTGACATTGTTTGTAAATTTAGTTCTTCAATAATGGGAGTTTCTTCAGGTATTATTATTTTAGAAGCATATGAAATAGGATTAGCGCCATCTTCATGGACAGCAGTAATCCGAATCAAATATTCGTTAGAATTAGAGTAATTTAACCCTCCATTAATTTCATAAGCTTTGTTATAAAAGGTAGATGGATCACCAGGGAAATCTGTTCCACTTCCATCACGTATAAAATTAACCTGTCCAGATTCTAGTTGTTCTCCGGTAGGGAACAATCCTTTATCTTTAGTAGTCCAAGTTGTTTCATTTGCAGGAATATCCCAATAACTAAAAATTGAACCGTTAAATAAAATTATCTGATACTTTGTTACATCCTCAATAGGTTCCCATGAAACATCTAAATACCCTGTTCCAGTACCATCTTCATTAGAAAATCCTTCAACTGTTGGTGCAGGCATTTGAGGATACTTATCGTTTACTGCACGACCTTGTAAAATTGGTGGAGCAGGCAAACTCGATTGAGAGTTTACATGTTTGGTATTGTTCTCAGTAATATGTTTAGTAATTCCTTTATTTAGCGTTTTCATTATTACCTCCAAAATGATTTTTTTTGGATATATTATCCAATGAAAACCTTACCACATTACATCGATAAGTGTGAGATCATATTTGAAATATTGCGTTTCAAATATGACTTGTACATTTCGATTAGTACATGATACTTTATGTGTTGATTGACAAAATATAAAAAAAATCCCTAGAATTGTTGATTTAACAACGATTCTAGGGATTTTATAAATGCTATTTACATAGCATTTTTATTAACGGTTGTAGAATTCAACGATAAGAGCTTCGTTGATTTCAGCTGGTAATTCAGAACGCTCTGGTAAGCGGTTGAAAGTACCTTCTAATTTGTCAGCGTTGAAAGTGATGTACTCAGGTACAAAGTTGTTAACTTCAACAGCTTCTTTAACTACAGCTAAGTTTTGTGATTTTTCACGTAAGCTGATAGTTTGGCCAATTTTCACACGGAAAGATGGGATGTCTACACGTTTGCCATCAACTAAGATGTGACCGTGGTTAACTAATTGACGAGCAGCACGACGAGTACGAGCAAGACCCATACGGTAAACTACGTTGTCTAAACGAGTTTCTAATAAGATCATGAAGTTTTCACCATGTTTACCAGTTAATTTACCAGCGATATCAAAAGTGCGACGGAATTGGCGCTCATTAACACCAAACATGTGACGAAGCTTTTGCTTCTCTTGTAATTGTAAACCGTATTCTGATAATTTTTTACGTTGGTTAGGTCCGTGTTGACCTGGTGCGTAAGGGCGTTTTTCTAATTCTTTACCTGTTCCGCTTAATGAAATGCCTAAACGGCGAGATAATTTCCAAGTAGATCCTGTATAACGAGACATTGATTGTCTCCTCCTTTAGTTTTTATTTTGGAGTAAAATAAAAACGTTCGTGTAGCCCCAGTTTGTTTATTTTGCTTTCATGTATCCTCGCTCCAGCAGCCAGAGTTACGCGATGACACCTCTTAAAAAACAGTAGAGGAACAAAATAAATATCAAGCCTGTGCTTACAACGCTGCGTTATTTTACACAAAAAATATTATAACCGGATAGTATAAAATAGTCAAGGGCAGTTTAGTTTTTAGCTGTTTATAAAAAAGAAATCCAATCAAGGATTCCTTTAGAAATTATATTTTCTTATCTAATTGTTTCTTCAATTAAATTTACGATTGCTTGAAGATATTTTTGATCCGTTTCATCAAAACGATTGAATTCCGGACTATCGATATCTAATACTCCAATTACTTCATCATTATGCATTAAAGGAATAACGATTTCTGAATTCGATGCAGCATCACAAGCGATGTGGCCTGGGAAATCGTGAACATTATCGATTCTTTGAACTGTTTTTGTTTGAGCAGATGTACCGCAAACTCCCTTGCCGTATGGTATACGTACACACGCAGGAAGACCTACAAATGGGCCTAATACTAATTCATTGCGATCGCCATCTTTTAAATAAAATCCTACCCAATTTATTTGGTGTAAAAACTGATTTAATAAGGCAGATGTATTTGCTAAATTAGCAATTAGGTTATGTTCACCATCTATTAAGGCTTTAACTTGAGCTGTTAGAGTATTATATTGTTGTTCTTTTGTACCTGAATATTCGACTTTTTGAAACATTTGTAGACCCCTTTCCCTATTTCATGTGAAATATCATAGCATATTTCGAAAGAATACTGGTAATTTTGTCGACCGATTTGTAGAGGAATTTATCAGTATTTCGCTAATTAATAAAGGAATTGATGTTGTAAAAGAGGGTGACGAGTATGGAGCAAGATAAACTTGCAACAAAGAAGAAAGTCATCGAGACAGCGCTTACGTTATTTAAAGTTAATGGATACCAGGGTACTTCAGTAAGGGACATTTCTAAAAAAGCAAATGTAAATATTGCGACGATTTCATATTATTTTAAAGGTAAACAAGGTTTACTTGAACATATCATAGTAGATTTTTTAGAAGGATACGTTGAAATTTTAGATAAATACAGTTTGTCATTGTATGATAAAAACGCAAATGTAATTTTAATGAACCTTGTTGGTGAAGTACTTAATTATTACTTTTTAAAAAAGGAATATGCTTCGATTTTTTACAGAGAGCTGACAATCGACTCGGTCTTCATTCGTGAAATTATGATGACTTATTTAGCAAGAGAGCGTTATACATTTACTCAAATTTATGATGCTATTCGTATGTCTAATGTGAAACTAACAATGCCATTTTCAGTCTTTTTCGTCCAATTAAAATCCTTCCTTTCAACACCGTACTTATTTCCAGGCTATTTAAATGAAGTATTGTATATACAACAAAATGATATGTATTTTTTTGAAAGATATAAAGAGTATGTTGAGAAGTGGATCGAATCACTATTCGATATGGATGAGAGACTAGTTAGTCGAGTAGAACTGTCATCCTAAAAGTTCGCCTTTTTCATTGTGAAAAATCACAATGGAAAGGCGTTTTTCGTTGTTTAAAAATCTGAAATTTCTACAAGCTTTTACAGTATTTATTATAGTTTGATAAAAATATGAAAAAATTGAAAAAATTAAGCCAAAAATCAACTTTATCATGTTATTATTAACTATGACCTAAATAAAGAGCGATTTATTAACTCAAAAAATAACGTACAAATAAATAGATTCAGATGGCAGTAAAAGGAGGTACATCAGGGAAAATGACAATGACATTCTATGTAATTTTAGTCGTAATAGCTATTGTTATCGCATTAATGATTGTAGCCTTAACAATTCGACAACGTTTATTCAAAAAACTCGATGAACTTGAATCGTGGAGAATGCAGTTAATGAGTAAGCCAGTTACGGATGAACTTTCAAAGCTAAAGGCCTTAAATATGACCGGCCAAACGGAAGAGCTTTTTGATAAATGGAGAACCGATTGGGATG
Source organism: Gottfriedia sp. NPDC057948 (assembly GCF_042887255.1). NCBI lineage: Bacteria > Bacillati > Bacillota > Bacilli > Caryophanales > Bacillaceae > Gottfriedia > Gottfriedia sp. NPDC057948. The sequence goes on along the minus strand of NZ_JBHVPN010000007.1, from coordinate 191,398 downwards.
AACTAGTTACAACTTTTTTACCAAAAGTAACTGATTCCATCTCAGAAATAGATGAGGCAATTAATAAATATCATTTCATGAAAGCTAAAGCAGGGATTAGTGAAATTGAGGGAAGCCTAACTGAAGCTGAATCAAGCATCGATAAAATTCTAAATGAGGTAAGTGACCTAGTAGGTAGCGAAGAACAAAATAATTCGGATATTGAAATGTTAAACCAAGAGTATCTTGAGCAAAGAAAGCTTTTATTAACTCATCGTCATTTATATTCAATTTCTGAAACTCAGTTGGAACAAAAAATGGATGATATCAAACAACAAATTCAATTATTTAATGACACAACTGAAAAAGGAAACTATTTAGAAGCAAGAGGCTTAGTGAAAGAAATTGCTGATCTAGTACATATACTAAAAACAAATATGCAAATCATACCGGATTTATATATTGAATCTTCTACTACAATGCCCTCTCAAATACATAATTTAACTGATGGTTTAAAGCAAATGAAAGCAGATGGATATGTGCTTGATTTTGAAGCATTAGAAAATGAAACAATTGATTGCTCTAAAATATGTATCGACTGTGTCGAATTAATTAAAAAACTAGAAATCACAGAAGCGAATGATAAGCTTGAATTTGTGAAAGCAAAAGTCGATTCAATCTATGATTTATTAGAAAAAGAAGTAGAGAGTAAATTTGTAGTAGAAAAAGAAATATGGACTTCTCAGGAAGAAATTCAAAGTATTCGAGAAGATAATTTGAAAACAAAAGAAGAGACGCAATTAGTTGAGCAAATTTATGAATTAAGTGATGAAGATACTCAAGCTCAAAAAATGGTTGAAAAGCAAGTAAGCATCATTACAAAACGCTTTGAATTATTGCAGATCCGTGTAGCGGAACAAGATCTTGCATTTTCTGTAATAAGAGAAGAATTAGATTTATTAAAAAAGCAAATGGAAGATGTTAAAGAATCTCATTTGATGTATGTTGAAATGCTAAAAGCACTTCGAAAAGATGAATTACAAGCTCGTGATCAATTAATTGAAATGAAACGATTAATGTTAGAGGTCAAACGTCTTGTTCAAATTTCTAATTTACCTGGTATGCCAGTTTCTTCTATGAAACAAATACAAGATGCTCAAGAAAGTATGCAAATTGTTTATTTGGAATTAGAGAAAAAGCCATTAAAAATGACGCATGTTTCATTTTTACTAGAAAAAGCAGCAACAGCTGTACATGTTTGCTATAATGATACGAAATATATGATTGAACAAGGGTATTTCGTAGAAAAAGTGATACAATATGGAAATCGCTATAGAAGTAAAAATGAACAAATGGCAACGTCAATGGACAGGGCAGAGCAATTATTTAGAGAATTTCAATATAACGAAGCTCTAGAAGAAGCTGCCGTTTCAATTGAAAAAATTGAACCTGGTGCAATCGATAAATTACAAGAAATACTAAATGAACAAAAGTACACACTACCCCTATAGATGTAAATCTTAGGGGTTTCGTCTGTTTTCAGATATAATGAAAAATGGACTCAAGCAATATGGAGGTACAAAAAAATATGATTTATTTTGATAATAGCGCGACTACTAAGCCTTATAAAGAGGTTTTAGACACATATATGACTGTTTCGGACCAATTTTTTGGAAATCCCTCTTCGATTCATAAGCTAGGTGGACGCTCAGAGCAATTACTCTCAAAAGCTAGAAACCAAATTGCAGAGCTTTTATCAGTTCAACCATCAGAAATCATCTTTACATCAGGTGGAACAGAGGGGAATAATTTAGCAATAAAAGGAACTGCCATGATGCATCGTTCAAGGGGGAAGCATTTAATTACGACTGAAATTGAACATCCTTCAATTTATGAAGCGTACAAACAATTAGAGGATCTAGGATTTGAAGTAACCTACTTATCCCCAAACGAAGATGGGTTTATTTCTGTTGACCAATTAAAAAATGCGTTAAGAGATGATACGATATTAGTTTCTGTCATTCATGTAAATAATGAAACAGGAGCAATTCAACCGATAGCCGAAATTGGGCGATTATTAACGGATTATCCTAAAGTATTTTTCCATGTTGACGCGGTTCAAGGAGTAGGGAAAGTACCATTAAATATTAAACAAGCTGCGATCGATTTATTATCTATTTCTGGTCATAAATTTCATAGTGTAAAAGGAACTGGAATTTTATATATTAGAGAAGGTGTAACATTATCATCTTTAATGACAGGTGGTTCACAGGAAAGAGAGATTCGTTCAGGAACGGAAAATCTAGCAGGAATTGTTGCGATGGCAAAAGCGTTAAGAATCACCCTAGAAAAACAAAAAACAATGAATGATCACCTATATAACATGAGAAACGCACTCATTCAAAATTTAGAGATGATTGACTATACTGTATTGAACTCACCACAATCAGATTTTGCTCCACATATAATAAATATTTCATTTGTAGGATTAAAGCCTGAAGTAATTGTCCATGCTCTATCTGAAGAAAATGTTTTTATTTCTACAAAATCAGCATGTTCTTCTAAAACTTTTGAGATAAGCCGAGTACTACAAAGTATGGGTAAGAACGAAAAAGTAGCAAGTAGTGCTGTCAGAATAAGTCTTTCTTATGAAAATACAATGAGTGAAGTAGAGCAGTTTAACAAAATAATTAAAGAAGTAATTAAAAATTTATATAAAGTAATGGGGTAACAGCATGAATGTAGAATATATTTTAATTCGCTATGGAGAAATGACTACAAAAGGAAAAAATCGAGGTCGATTTACAAGTATATTAAGAGAAAATGTTCGAAATCGATTAAAAGCTTATGAAAAAATTAAAATCACTGCAACGCGTGATCGTATGTATATAAAATTAAATGGTGAAGACCATGAGAAGGTTGCTGCCAACCTAAAGGAAGTTTTCGGAATTCATACGTTTAGTTATGCTAGAAAAGTTGATACTGAATTAGATGCAATTAAAAAAGGTGCTCTTGAAGCTATTAACGAGCTTGGTGATAATGTTAAAACATTTAAAGTTAACGTACAACGTAGTTATAAACAATTCCCATTAAATACGCCACAGTTAAATCGCGAGCTAGGTGGGTATATTCTTCAAAATACTGAACACTTAACTGTAGATGTTCATCAGCCAGATGTAGCTGTTCGAGTAGAAGTGCGTGATGATGCTACATATATTACTTGTGGAGAAGAATATGGTGCAGGTGGCTATCCAGTTGGAGTTGGCGGAAAAGTTATGTTATTACTTTCTGGTGGAATCGATAGCCCAGTAGCAGCGTACATGTTATTAAAACGAGGTGTGTCAATAGAGGCGATTCATTTTGAAAGTCCTCCTTTTACGAGTGATCGTGCAAAACAAAAAGTATTTGATTTAGCAAGTAAATTAACTAGATATTGTAGACGAGTGACTTTACATGTTATACCATTTACTGAAATTCAAAAAGCAATTCATAAAGAAATGCCTGCAAGCTATACAATGACAATCATGAGACGTGTTATGCTTAAAATTGCAGAGCAAGTTTCTGTTGATCGAAAAGCACTTGCTTTAGCAACTGGTGAAAGTTTAGGTCAAGTGGCAAGCCAAACATTGGAAAGTATGCATACAATCAATGAAGTAACTAATTATCCAGTTTTAAGACCACTATTAGCTATGGATAAATTAGAGATTATGGATATTGCTAAAAAAATTGATACGTATGATATCAGTATTAGACCTTATGAGGATTGCTGTACAATTTTTACTCCAGCTAATCCAACTACAAAACCAAAACGTGATAAAGTGGCTCGTTACGAGAGTCGTTTTGACTTTACTGAACTAATAAATGAAGCTGTAGTTAATAGAGAATCAATCATTTTTGAGAACGAAATGATTCGAAATCAAACGTCAACAAAAGAAGAAGAAATCAATATCGACGCACTTTTATAAAATTACTAAAAATTACCAGTGAAAATATGAATGAAGATATGTGTTTTATCACACTCTATACTCACAAGGAGGTGACAACACATGTCAAATAGAAATAATTCAGGTAGCAATCAATTATTAGTTGATGGTGCTGAGAATGCTTTAAACCAAATGAAGTATGAAATCGCTACAGAATTTGGTGTAAACCTTGGTCCAGATTCAACTTCACGTGCTAATGGTTCTGTTGGTGGTGAAATCACAAAGCGTTTAGTACAAATGGCTGAACAAAGCCTTGGTGGATTTTCTCGATAATAAAATTTAAATAATTATGGATTAAGGGGTAGGGTAAAACCTACCTCTTTTCTATTTCGTTTAATTTAATATTTAAGATTAACTTTGCTATAATTGAGGGAATAAATTAAAGGAGAGACCTGTTCATGCCAAATATCGAAAATGAATTTATTAAAATTACAACTAAATCACAGGGAGCAGAGTTGACGGGTATCTTTACAAAAAAAGATAATTTAAATTATTTATGGAATGCTGACCCTGCTTATTGGGGGAGACATGCACCTGTTTTATTTCCGAATGTTGGTAAATTAATTGATAATCAGTATAAAGTGGATAATAAAGTTTATGAGCTTTCTCAACATGGTTTTGCAAGAGATATGGATTTTCAATTAACTGAAATGAAAGAAGACTATATTAACTATGAGTTAATCAGTAGTGAACACACGCTTTTAAAATATCCATTTCAATTTTCATTAAATATTAATTATAAGATTAAGAACAATACAGTTTTTATTAATTATGTTGTAACGAATAATGATCAGAAATCAATGCCATTTTCAATAGGTGCTCATCCGGCGTTTAACATACCACTAAAGGAAGATGAAACTTTTGAGGATTATTACTTACAGTTTGAAGAGGAAGAAAAATTAGAAACAATTAAATTAGAAGGACCATATCGAAGTGGTAAAAGAGAACTAATCGGTCAAAATATTAAAAACTTACCATTAACTCGTGAACTATTTAAGGATGATGCATTAATTTTTGAAAAACTTAATAAAAACGAGCTGACAATTCGTTCGAAATATCATAGTAATACAATCAAAGTTCAATTTGAAGGGTTTCCATACGTTGGAATATGGACTACACAAACAGCACCTTTTCTATGTATTGAACCGTGGTATGGAATTGCAGATGAAATCGGCCCAGTAAAAGAAATGAAAAATAGACTTGGTATTCAAATACTAAATCCAAATGAAACATTTACTTGTACATACAGTATTACAGTTGAAAGTGATTGATTTACAGGGAAGGCGAAGAGTTTAGAGCTCGCTATTTTGATGAAATAAACTATCTTTTTTAGGTAGTTTATTTTTTTTGTGAGTTTTTGTTTAAATTTTCTGAAAAATAGTCGAAAAATAGCAGGAATTGACTATACAATTAACGAAACCATTATTATTCTATTTTGCAAAATTCAAAATATAATTTTAGTAATGATCAAAAGGGGGACTAACTAAGATGAACAGTACAAGTCTAATCGCTCCAAAAGTATATAATCTCGTTTGGGAAATTGAAAAATTTGCTTCAACTGATAAAGTGGCGTTAAAGTGGGTTGACATAAATGGAGAATCCCACCAATTAACATATAAGGAACTATATAATAAAGTTCACCAATATGCTTTTACATTTAAAAATAGTGGCATCGAAAAAGGGGACAAACTTTTTGTCATGATGCCAAGATGTATTGAGACTTATGTAGTTTATTTAGCTATTTTAAAAATTGGATGTGTTGTAATCCCAGGATCTGAAATGTTAACGGTTAAGGATATTCAGTACCGTCTTGAACATAGTGAAGTAAAAGCGATTGTTTCGCATGATGAATATATAGGTACTTTTAGCGATATTGCTAAAACTGGAAAATATAAATTATTTACGATTCATAATCAACAAACAGTGTGGACTTCATTGAATGACCAAGCAATTAGTGGAGCACATGTATTAACTGTGGAAACAAAAAGTGATGACTTAGCGTTTATTTCATATACGTCAGGAACGACTGGCAATCCTAAAGGTGTTGTACACACTCATAGTTGGGGGTTTGCACATATTCGTACAGTTGCTTCTAATTGGCTAGATGTGACTGAAGATGATACTGTATGGGCAACTGCAGGGCCAGGGTGGCAAAAGTGGATTTGGAGTCCATTTCTAGCGACATTAGGCAGTGGGGCAACGGGTTTCTTTTATGAAGGGAAATTTGATTCAGATACTTTCCTAACATTACTAAAGGAGCAAAATATAACAGTATTTTGTAGTACGCCAACCGAATACCGTTTTATGGCAAAGGTTGAAAATCTAGATCAATATCAATTACCTACATTAAGAAGTGCTGTATCAGCAGGAGAGCCTTTAAATCAAGAAGTAATCCGTACGTTCAAAAAGCATTTCAATGTTGATGTAAGAGATGGTTATGGACAAACTGAAAATACTTTATTAATCGGGACGATGAAGGATATTAAAGCAAAAGTAGGTTCAATGGGTATACCAACGCCAGGAAACTTAGTTGAAATCGTTGATGATGAAGGAAATCCAATTGGGGTTAACGAAGTGGGACATATCGCAGTACATTTAAGCTCACCAGCATTATTTAAACATTATTATAGTGATATGGAACGCACAAAAGCACAAAGAAAAGGCGAGTATTATTTAACGGGTGACCGAGCTAAGAAAGATGAAGATGGCTACTATTGGTTTGATGGGCGAAGTGACGACATCATTATTAGTTCTGGTTATACAATTGGTCCTTTTGAAATAGAAGATGCGTTAGTACAACATAAACTTGTAAAAGAATGTGCGGTTGTTGCTAGTCCAGATCCATTACGTGGAAATGTTGTTAAAGCATTTGTTGTTTTGACTGAAAATACTACAAATCAAGATGACTTAGTATCTGAACTACAAGAACACGTGAAAAAAATTACTGCTCCTTATAAATATCCACGTAAAATTGAATTTGTCCAAGAGCTACCAAAAACAACTTCTGGTAAAATTCGCCGAGTAGAATTACGTGCGATGGAACAATTACGTGAATCCAATTAAATACTTATGTTAAAATGAGGGAAAATTCCCTCTTTTTTTGATTTTGAGACAATTTATCTTTCAAAATAAAAAACGAAACTATTTTAAGAACGGTTGGTGGAATGAAATGAAGAAGCTTTGGCATAATGGTTTATTCTATACGATGGAAAGTGAAGGGGAAACTGTAGACTCAATCATTACTGAAGGTGAACAAATTTTAAAAACAGGAACATATGAAGCTTTACTTTCTTCTTTAGAGGGTGAACAATTTGAGAAAATCAATTGTAACGGAAAAATCGGTTTTCCAGGTTTCATTGATAGTCATTTGCATTTAATTGGTCATGGAGAAGCGATGAATCGTGTAGATTTGTCAAAGTGTCAATCATATGACGAGATGCTTGATCGAATGAAAAAAGTTGTAAATGACGCGCACCCAAATGAGTGGATTGTTGGGGAAGGATGGAATGAAAACGAATGGAACTCAAAAGCAGTATTTTGCATTGACGACTTAAATAGTTTATCAAGCACAAATCCACTTGTGTTAAAAAGAACTTGTAGACATGTCTACTTTGTAAATTCTCTTGCACTTGATCATGCATCAATAAATGAACAAATGCAAATCGAAGGAGGACAAATTGGCTGTTTTGAGGATGGTCGTTTAAACGGATTATTGTATGATGAAGCTGTCAATTTAATCATTAAAGCGATGCCGGCACCTGACGATCAGTATTTGTCAAAAGCAATCATTTCCGCTATTAAAGATTGTTATCAATACGGTATTGTTGGAGCGGTTACAGAGGATTTATCCTATTATGGAAACGCAAATTTAGTGATAGATTTATATGAGCGATTGTTAAATGAAGTTCCATTTCATACTCATGTTTTAATTCATCATACGACTTTGGATGAAGTCAAAGGAAGATTACATAATGGCAATAAAAATGTATCATTTGGAGGCGTAAAAGCATTTATTGATGGTTCATTTGGTGGTCGCACTGCACTGTTACAAAAACCTTATGAAGACGATCAAAGCATAACAGGATTACAAGTGACTTCTTTAGAAAAATTAGAAATAATTACAAAAAAAGCGCGTGAAAATGGATTGCCAATAGCATTTCATATGATTGGAGATTTAGCCGTTAAGCAAGCTATTGATGTTGTTAAAAAATATCCTAATCAAACTCAGCTACCTGATCGTTTTATACATTGTGCACTTTTATCTCCAAAATTAATTGAGGAAATGAAAGAATTAAACATCGTTGTAGATGTACAAACCTCATTTATATATGCCGATTATCCATGGCTAGTAGAACGCATTGGTCAAAGCCGAAATGAATATGCATATTTAATTAAAACACTATTAAATGAATCAATCGCTATAGCAAATGGTTCGGATACACCGATTGATACAATTAATCCGTGGCAAGGTATATATACAGCGGTAACCCGAAAAGCAAAAGACCAGATAGCATATAATATCGATGAAGCAATTAGCCTATATGAGGCAATTAAACTATATACGATTGATAGTGCGGCTTCGTTTCGTCAAGAAGATAAAAGAGGTCTCATAAAAGAAGGATATTCTGCTGACATTATTTTATTTGATGAAAATCCATTTGAGTTAGAAAAAGATGATCTACAGTCTGTTAAATGCAGTGAAACTATTTGCCGAGGTAATATTGTCTATAAAAGACATGAGTAAGTTAATGGAAGGTCAAGCGAGAGTGCCCTAGAAGTTTTTTGTTACCAACAAACAACTAGAATTTACATTAAAAACCTAATATTTTACTACTCAAAAAGAATGGTATGTAATTTTACCATTCTTTTTGTTTATCCAGAAGTTGGTTTGCCCATACTGATACAAAAAAGGGTGATTTTTTGCTTTACATATATTCTATTCTAATTTTTATTGCAATCGTTGTTTTACTGTTAATCATTTTCGTCCTTTTTATAAATATGAAAGTCAATATTTTATCCGTTTATACAAATGAAGAACGATTTATGAATATTAAACTGTCCATTCTGAACAACCTTTTGCATTTCACATTTACGATTCCTTTAAAGAGACCAAAAGAGGTAAAGGAGGACGTATCAGATTTAGAGAAAAAAAGGGATTTGTCTGTCTTTCAACAAATTGATTTTTTCATAAATTTATACTCCAACGGACATACTATCATTACAAAATTTTTAAACACTGTTCAAATTTACAATTTAACTTATCAAATTCATTTCGGTGTCGGAAATTCTGCTTTAACAGGGATATCAATTGGAACAGCTTATAGTGCGATCGGAATTTTTGAAAATTTATTAAAGAAATTTACAATATTACATCATCCGCCAACGATCGATATCACGCCCAATTATTATACGTCCGTAATGGAAACTAAAGGAAAGATAAGGTTTTCATTTTCGGTGCGAAAGGCAGTCTTTGCGGGATTATTATTACTTAAAGCATATTTAAAAACTAGAAAAGACTTTAAAGCAACACATCCAATCGAAACTAATTAGAGGTGATTAACAATGAGTCAACATCCTATTGGAGACTTAATGCACGCGGCAATGGAAAATTTATCAGCAATGATTAATGTAAATACAATTATTGGTGATCCAATTTCAACACCAGATGGAAGTTTAATTTTAACCGTATCAAAAGTAGGGGTTGGCTTTGCAGCTGGTGGAAGTGAATTTCGAAATTACCATTTAGTAGATGGTGTCAAAGAAGCTGAAGTAAGAAGTCCACATCCATTTGGAGGAGGTACAGGCGGAGGTGCTTCAATCACTCCGATTGCATTTTTAATTGTAGGTAAAGATGGTGTTAAACTACTTCACTTAGACCAAAATACACATTTAATTGAAAAGCTAATGGATTTAACGCCACAAGCATTAGAAAAAGTAAAAAAATATATGAAGAAAAAAGATGATTCAGATAAACAAGTGGATGATTTTGATTCAGATTTAGATTAAATATAAAATTTAAGTAAAGTTAATTGCATTCAAGGTTTCCTTCCAGTAAGATAAATGTTGTGAACATTTTGTAATTTTGGGAGGAAATATCATGGCAACTGTAACATTTAAAAACAATCCAGTAACTCTTATTGGACAAGAAGTAAAAGTAGGAGAAAAAGCTCCAAGCTTTACTGTATTAGCAAATGATTTAAGCCCTGTAACTTTAGAGGCTTCAGCTGGTAAAGTACGCTTAATTAGCGCAGTACCTTCTGTAGATACTGGAGTTTGTGATGCACAAACTCGTCGTTTTAACGAAGAATTATCAAACGTAGAAAACGTTGAAGTTTTAACAATTTCAATGGACTTACCATTCGCACAAAAAAGATGGTGTGCTGCAAGTGGTTTAGAAAATGTACATACTTACTCTGATCACCGTGATGCATCTTTTGGTGAAGCATTTGGTGTCTTAATGCAAGAATTACGTTTATTAGCTCGTGCAGTATTCGTAGTAGATTCAAATGATGTTGTTACTTACGTTGAGTACGTAGCTGAAGGTACAACTCATCCAAACTATGAAGCAGCAATCGAAGCTGTAAAAGCTGCAAAATAATAACAAATACCCTTTAGAGGTAAAAGGCTGTCGAGTAAATCTCGGCAGTTTTTTTGCATTAAAAAGGCATTCACAAATATGAATGCCTCAGTGTGTATATTATCAGACTGATTCCAATATCATTTACCTAAAGACACTGATTTCTCAGTACAACGTTCCATGGCCGAAATAATAGATGAGCGGAAGCCTTGTTTTTCTAATTCGGCAATTGCTTCTATTGTTGCACCACCTGGTGTACAAACTTGGTCTTTTAATTCTCCAGGATGTAGTTCAGTTTCAAGTACCATTTTTGCTGCACCTAAAACTGCTTGTGCAGCTAACTTATATGCTTGGTCGCGTTTGATACCTTGTAATACAGCTCCATCTGCTAAAGCTTCAATCATTAAGTAAACATAAGCTGGAGAAGAACCACTAACAGCAGGAATCGCATCCATTAATTTTTCATTTACTAATTCGCATTTTCCAAAGCTATTGAAAATTTCCATTACTTCACTTAACTCTTCATTGGTCACTACTTGATTATGACATAGCGCACTCATGCCTTCCTTAACTAACGAAGGAGTATTTGGCATCGTTCGAACGATTTTAACCTCTTTACCGAATGATTTTTCAACACCTTCTAAAGTAATTCCAGCCGCAATTGTAATGATCACAGTATTACTTGAAATAACTTCTTTAATTTCCTCAATAATAGTCGGATATAAATCAGGTTTAACTGCTAAAAACAAATAATCAACCTGCATTGCTAAATCGATATTACTATTTAATGTGTGAACATTATATAAATCTTTCACTTTTACAAGCGTTTCATTAGATCTTGCACTTACATAAATTTGATGCTTTTCAATTAAATTCGAATCAATTAACCCACCAATCATAGCTTGGGCCATTTTACCGCAACCAATAAAACCAATCTTCCTATTCATTTGTTCTCACATCCATTTATATTTAATAAATTGAATTATACAGGAGGGGTTAAATATTACCAAATAATAATTTATTAATAAAAAAAATAATGTATGGATTTCTACAAGGAATTATTTTTTGTAAAATAGAAATTGTAAAGAAAATTGACTCTTTATATTGGGGGTATTATGAAACAAATTTTAAAAGAATCAAATCAAAAAACTTCAATTGAGATTATTCAACAACTTATTAAAACATATGGTGGAACTTCATTAACGCATTTAGGATTACTTGGAGATAAAAAAGTATTTCTTTCAGAAGATCAAAAATCTGCATTTGTTTACCGTAAAGAGGGTAATAAATTAGTTGTTTTATGTGATCCAATTGGTGAGATTTCTTTTGAAAAAATAAAGGAGTTTGAACATTATTCAAGGAGTATAAAATGTATTCCGTGCTTTTATCATATAGACGAAAACTCAAAAATGTTGTATGAAAAAGCTGGCTATCGATTGTTAAAATTAGGTGAAGAAGCAATAGTTGAATTAGAGAATTTCGAAATTGCAGGTAAAAAAGGAGCAAAACTAAGAACAAAAAGGAATAAATTCATTCGACAAGGATATCAATTTGAAGTGTCTATGCCTGGACATTCTATAGGTCTACTTCAAGAGCTAAAAGGGGTCTCAGATGTATGGTTAAACGGAAGAGAAGAGCTATCCTTTTCAGTAGGTTCATTTCATTTTGATTATGTTTCAAATTTTCCGATCGGAATTTTAAGGGATAAAAATGCTCAAGTTATTGCTTTTGCGACATTACCGATTCAAGCAGAAAATATAACAATCGATTTAATGAGATATTTAAAGGAATTACCATATGGAACGATGGATATGCTGTTTGTTTCAATTATGTTTTGGGCAAAAGAAAATGGGTTTAAAAGCTGCAGCCTTGGAATGGCACCATTAGCAAATGTTGGCCAAGATTCAAAATCATCAATCATCGAAAAATCTGCAAAAATAATCTTTAAATATGGTAACTCAATTTATAACTTCAAAGGATTATTAACTTTTAAAAGCAAATTTGCGAATAAATGGGAATCAAAATACTTAGCATATAAACCATATACATTACTTTCGGTTATCACAAGCTTATATCGCCTAGTTCATGGAACAAAATCTTTGAACTATATTACTCGATTTATGAAACCTTTAGAAAAGAAAGTGAATATTAGTTAAACTGAAGACGGTGAAAAATTAGAGCTATACACATATAACAGGAAATAAAGACCTCAACTAATGAGGTCTTTGTTTGTTTTCAATTTGTACTGATAATTTAAAACTACATAAAAAGTTCAAAATGTATTAAATAAAAGTAAACACTCATCAATTAAAATTAAATTAACAGTACTGGATTAAAATTGATTAAAAAAACCAAATACTTTCTAATAGAAGAAATTATTAAAGTGGACACGTTTAAAAGCCATACGTATAATGAAACACAATGACTGTTCTATTATGAAAGTGAGGAATGAAAAATGGTAAAAGAGAATTCAGTAGAATTTTTATTTAATTACATAGATGAATCGACAGAATGTTTAAAAGATAATTTAGAAATTTCTTATTTAGAGGCATTAATTGAAACAGGTGAAAATTTCTTTGAAGGGGAAGTTTTGCAAGAAGAAATTAATGGTTCGCAAAAAGACAAGCTTATGAACACAATTCATCAATTTACATCGGCATCAAAAGATAATGAGAGTATTCGTAGAGCATTTCAATTAGCGATATTAAAAGGTATGAAGCAAGGGGTACAAACAAATCATGAAATGACTCCAGATGGTATTGCTTTTATTATTACTTATTTAGTTGGAAAGCTTACTGAGGGGAAACAAAATTTAACTATTTTAGATCCGGCAATTGGTACTGGAAATCTTCTGTTAACAATTTTAAATTCTTCAAAGGATAAATTTACTGAATCTGTTGGAATAGATGTAGATGATGTTCTTGTTAGAATCGCATTTGTTATCGGCAACTTACTAGGACATGAAATAGAACTATTTAATCAAGACAGTTTAGCACCTTTATTTGTAGATCCGGTTGACCTTGTTGTTTGTGATCTACCAATTGGTTTTTATCCAAATGCTGAACGTGCAAACGAATATACTTTAAAAGCAAAAGAAGGCATGTCTTATGCCCATCATTTGTTTATTGAACAAAGTATAAACTACTTAAAATCTGGAGGATTTTTCATCTCGCTAGTTCCAAATTACCTATTTACTTCAGAGCAATCAGCACAATTACAAAGCTATATTAATGAAACAGGTGTCATTCAAGGATTGATACAGTTGCCAGTATCTGCCTTTAAGGATGAAAAACATCAAAAAAGTATATTAATAATCCGCAAAAATGCAGAAAATATGAAGAAGCCAAAACAGGCTTTATTAGTTGATTTCCCTAAGTTATCGAATATGAAAGCAGTTGAAGATATTATGCTTCAAATGAATGAATGGTTTAAAGAAAATTTACAATAATTGAACTTTTAAACACGTAAACTAATTTGTGTTATAATAATTTCAGCTAAAAAAATATAACAGTTTCATGTTTAAAGGAGATGTAAAAAACATGGCAAATATTCTTGCTATTAATGCAGGTTCATCGTCATTAAAATTTCAATTAATTGAAATGCCTAGCGAAAAAGTACTTACAATTGGTTTAGTAGAACGTATTGGTATAAAGGATAGTGTTTTTGTAATTTCAGTAAACGGGGAAAAAATTAAAGAAGTAACTGATATTGCTGATCACTCTGTTGCAGTAAAAATGCTTCTTGAAAAGCTAACAGGTTTAGGAATTATTTCTTCATTTGATGAAATTCATGGAGTTGGACATCGTGTAGTTCACGGTGGAGAACTATTTACAGATTCTGCTTTAATTACTGAAGAAGTTGAACAACAAATTGATCAACTTTCTGATTTAGCACCACTTCATAACCCAGCTAACCTAGTTGGTATTCGTGCATTTAGAGAATTATTACCAAATGTTCCTGCAGTTGCTGTATTTGATACTGCGTTCCATCAAACAATGCCAGAAGAGTCTTACTTATATAGCTTACCTTATGAGTACTATAAGCAATTTGGTATTCGTAAATATGGATTCCACGGTACATCACATAAGTATGTAACAGAAAGAGCTGCTGAATTAATTGGTAAACCAATTGAAGAGCTAAGACTTATTTCATGTCACTTAGGAAATGGTGCAAGTATTGCTGCAGTTGAAGGTGGAAAATCAATTGATACTTCAATGGGATTCACTCCACTTGCTGGTGTAACAATGGGAACTCGTTCAGGTAATTTAGACCCAGCTTTAATCCCATTTATTATGGAAAAAACAGGTAAAACAGCTGAGGAAGTACTTGATGTATTAAATAAACAAAGTGGTATGCTTGGGATCTCTGGATTCTCAAGTGACTTACGTGATATTGAGACTGCAGCTGAAGAAGGTAATAAACGAGCTAAAATCGCTCAAAGTGTATTCATTGAACGTATTCACAAATATTTAGGATCGTATGCTGCACGCATGAAAGGTGTAGATGCGATTATCTTCACTGCTGGTATTGGTGAAAATGGTCCGGAAATTCGTCAAGCCGTATTAGAAGGTCTTGAATTTATGGGTGTTTATTTTGACCCAAGTAAAAATAACTTTAGAGGAAAAGAAGCATTCATTAGCTTTGATCACTCTCCAGTTAAAGTTATCGTAATTCCTACTAATGAAGAAGTTGTAATCGCAAGAGATGTAGTACGAGTTGGAATGAAATAATTAAAAAGTAAGCATAAACGTAGAGCATACAAAAATAGATGACCTCATATTCTTAAATTGAGTTCACTTTTTGGCTCTACGTTTTTTTATATTCGAGGTGATAGTATGGATCAGATGAAAGAGTATAATTTATGGCTTGAACTTAACGATATGATTGAAAAGAAACAACAACAGCAAAATTTAAATAAATTAGAACTTATGTATCAAAATGCTTCTAATTTTCTCCTCCAAAAAATACCTCAAAGCTATTCGAATACTTTTAATGAATTTTTTTCAACTGCTTTTTTCCACACTCAATCTTTAATACAAACAACAAAACAGTTCCAAGAAAAGAAATTAGATATACTTAATCGAGCACAAATTTTAAGAAGTGATATTAAGACAATAAGCGATTTAAGAAAGTTACCACTAAGACAATTGAATTTTTTAGCTGAGCAAGAAATATCGAAAGCATTAATAGTTTCAAGTGTTCAAGGTGGAATAAGTGGAACTAGTACAAAGCTTGCTTTATTTGGTGATTTACCGGCTTTATTATTTATTAATCTTAAAACGGTACAAGAAATAGCACTTTGTTATGGTTATGATGTAAGTATTCCAAAAGAGATGGAATGTAGCTTAAAAGTACTACAAGGTGCAATCCTCCCATCAACCGAAAAATACGTTGTTTGGAGTAGTTTAATGAACGATATTTTAAAGCATGAGGATTCGGACGTATTTGCAACTTGGGAAAATGAATTTAATGGAGAAGGGGTCTATTACACAGTTATATTACAAATGTGCAAGTTATTAATGATCCACTCATTACGGAATAAGGTTTTAAGTGGTATTCCTTTATTAGGAGTTACTGTTGGGGCAAAGTGGAATGAATCTTTTACAAAAAACGTATTAGAATATACAAAGAAATTTTACCAATATCGTATATTATCGGAACGGGTAAACCAGGAGCCAACAGATTAAATAAAAATTTGAGAAGCTAACAAATTATCTGTTAGCTTTTTTTAGAGTGTAGAATGAATGGAAACCCAAAACTTGAACCTAAATTAGACAATCTACCCTTAACTAAATGAATACCCGTTTGGTTGTAAACAAGTATGTGGTATGCTAAAGGAAAACCATTCAAGGAGACAATATGAAGCCTACATCAAGTTTTCAACTAGAACAATCCGTCGGAAGGTTACGAAAAGTGATTGACCAACTAAACAAGCAAATCAAAGAAGCATCTTCCGATAAAGTTGCGAATGAAACCATCCGACTTAAAGAGGAACTAAAAACAATCGGAGACACGCTTTTACAAATTCAAAAGCGCGAAAACGAATAAACCTAAATAATAGAGGTATAGAAAAAAGCTAACAAATTTATTGTTAGCTTTTTAACCATGTATTTTTGTATCATTGGACATTTGTTGGTTACTTCTAAACCAAATCCAAAGATCGTTAATAATCGATGCTAATTCTGCAATTTCAGAATTTAATTTACAGCTCAAAACAAAATCAGATTCGTGATTTAATTGTTCTTGTTTATGATTTATCGAAAACTCTAAACGTTTAATTTGATCAGGTATTCCACCACGGATATATTCCCATTCAGTAAGAATCATTAATTGTTGATCGTGGGAGTAATCTTCCCAATCTATTTTTAGGCTTGGTAGTAAAATACCTAATCGTTCATCGTATGAAAAATAATCTTGTAACATTTATTTACCCCCGTTGCCATTAATTCATAAGTATCAATAAATTGATGTTTGCTTCCCTGTTCTACGTGTTCGATTTTGCCGAAACTACTCTCGTTTGGTTCTAACACTCCGAGGGCGTAAATTCGGATACAACGAATCCTACATAGTTGAGTTATCGTTTACGTGATTATTCTCAACTTTTTATTGAGTGACTTGGTTTTCGTCCAATAGTAAGTCTACAAACTATCATGGTTCTACCCAATGCCGAAGTCACTTTCTCAACAGCCTAGATTCACAGTAGATGTGATAATTATATCATGAATTGTCGTATCGTAAAAAGGAATTAATATATATTACTTCCTTTTGTTATAAAAATCCAGTAGTTTTCACACAATTTTTAAAATTTATTTAACTGCTATTTACCTTTGACACATTGGAAATAAGTTGAACAAATTTGTTCTAATATTTTTTATAATCAAGGCTCTCTTATTGAATATGTAAAGCTAGCTTAATATCTAAAAATAAAAATTATTAAAATAAAAGGAAAATAATTCATAATAATAGAAAACATAGTTATCTTTTAATAAAATAATCTTACTAAATTAAAGATATAGGTATAACGATAATGACATAATTTTTAAAGAATTAGCTTTATGCTTTAATCACCAATTAAAAAGGTTAATGAGAATAGATTTTACAAATACATACAATTGATTGATTTATCTAGATGATTTTCACAAATATATAAAATTATTTAGACTCGAAAGGAAGAGTTTTATGAGGCATGCTGTCATTACGGCAGGATCAAAGGGGTTAGGGAAGAAAGTCACTGAAGCATTTTTGAAGGATGGTTATTCAGTAACTGTTACATACTTTTCTGATGAACAAGCTATCAAAGAGCGAAAAGAAGAATGGAAGGATTATTTGGACCGGGTTCTTTTTGTAAAAGGTGATATATGCGATAAACAATTTATTAATGAGATTGTCTCAAAAACGATGGAGAAATTCGGTAGGGTAGATTGTCTTATCAATAATGCTGGCCCGTATTTATTTAACCGTAAAAAACTGGCTGACTACACGGATGAAGAGTGGGAATACTTGATGTATGGAAATTTGCATAGCGTGTTTTTTCTTTTAAAGCAAATTATTCCAATTATGAGAAAGCAAAAATATGGACGTATCATAAATTATGGATTTCAAGGTGCCAATTCCGCTTCTGGATGGATTTATCGTTCTGCATTCAGCGCAGCTAAAGTAGGTCTAGTTTCATTGACTAAAACAATAGCCTATGAAGAAGCAGAGAATGGTATAACATCAAATATGATTTGTCCTGGGGATATTTTTGGTGATATGAAAGAAGCAAATCAAACTGAAGCAAGTAAGGATGGAAAAGGTCTTGCACCAGTTGGAAGATCTGGTACTGGGGAGGATATAGCAAGAATGGTGCAATTTTTGTGTAAGGAAGAGTCTGATTTTATTACAGGTGATATATTTGAAGTCACAGGTGGCTTGGATGTCATTAATAAATACAGACATATTCCATTATCATGACAATTCGTGGGACAATTCCATTTTTAAAGCATAATTTATAGTAAAAAAGATTCTGAATTAATATTTATTAAACGAAATGAAGCGTTTTCATTTTCTGCACTATATGTTTTGTGTTAATATAAAAATGTATTATTTTTTAATAAATAGAGCTCATCCTAAGAGGCACGAATTAAATATATTTCAGGGGGAAATAACATGCGTATTGGGGTACCAAAAGAAATAAAAAACAATGAAAATCGTGTAGCAATGACACCAGCTGGAGTAATGAACTTAGTTGGACATGGTCATTCAGTTTATATTGAAACAAATGCTGGAATTGGTTCAGGATTTACTAATGAAGAATACGTAAATGCTGGCGCAACAATTGTTGAAACAGCTGAAGAGGCTTGGAATAATGAAATGGTTATGAAAGTTAAAGAACCAATTCCAAGCGAATATGGATACTTCCGTGAAGGATTAATTTTATTCACATACTTACATTTAGCTCCAGAGCCTGAATTAACTAAGGCTTTAATTGATAATAAAGTAGTAGGAATTGCTTACGAAACTGTACAAGTTGGTAATACATTACCGTTATTAACTCCTATGAGTGAAGTAGCAGGACGTATGTCAGCTCAAATCGGTGCTCAATTCCTTGAGAAAAATAAAGGCGGAAAAGGTATTTTATTAGGTGGAGTACCAGGAGTACGTCGTGGAAATGTTACAATCATTGGTGGAGGTGTAGCAGGAACAAATGCTGCTAAAGTAGCTGTTGGTCTTGGTGCTCATGTAACGATGATTGACCTAAATCCAGATCGTTTACGTCAATTAGATGATATTTTTGGTCATCAAATTACGACTTTAATGTCAAACCCTTACAATATTGCTGAAGCGGTTAAAGAATCTGATCTAGTAATCGGTGCAGTATTAATTCCAGGTGCAAAAGCGCCAAAACTTGTAACAAAAGAAATGATCGAATCAATGGAACCAGGTTCAGTTGTAGTTGATATTGCAATTGACCAAGGTGGTATTTTCGAAACAACAGATCGTATTACAACTCATGATTTCCCAACATATGAGAAGCATGGAGTAGTACACTACGCTGTAGCAAACATGCCTGGTGCAGTACCTCGTACTTCTACAATGGCATTAACAAATGTTACAGTACCTTATGCAGTTCAAATTGCTAACAAAGGTTATCAAAAAGCTTGCTTAGATAACTCTGCATTATTCAAAGGTATTAATACACTTGATGGATATGTAACATACGAAGCAGTAGCGGAAGCTCACGGCTTAGAATACAAAGAAGCAACTACTTTATTACAAGGTACATCTGTTTCTACAAACTAATTAAAAGTAAAATCCCTTTATCGAAATCGGTAAAGGGATTTTATTTTATTCTCAAGTCTAATAACAATCACTTTATTTTTATAGTAAAATTATATTGTAATTTCCATTTTATGTAAAAAGGAGCGAGAGTATTGGAATTTATTTTTATCCTTATTTTTCTAATTGCAGGTATTTTCGGGTTTAACTGGCTAATGGGTTATCGTAATCAAAATATTACATTAGATTTAGATGAGCGCTATTTAAATCTAAATGATTATGCGAAGGCTGTGAAGGCTGAATTAGAAAGCCAAGGTAAAACAGTTGATTACAGAGGAAATAGACTTTTTATCATAAATGGTAAACAATATCATCTAATTGAGCGAAATGTATCAATGGGTGGTGTTCCATTACAACATACGATCCTTCAAAAGATATAAATAAAAACCCCCTTCTCCATCTTACGGAGAAAGGGGGCTTTATTTGGTATTTAAACCTTACTCGAATTAAATTCTTCTTTCAACATGCTATATTGATACATATCACGATGAGCGCCTTTGAAAAACTCATGCTTGCGCAATATACCATCTAAATGAAAGCCTAATTTTGTAAGGAATTTTTGTGAAGCGATATTATATTCGTATACTTCACCATATATTTTTATAAGTTTTAATTCATTAAAAGCATAATTTAGTAGATAGTTTAATGCAAATGAACCAATTCCTTTATTTTGCATTGATTGATCTCCAATTAGGATTCCAAAAGCGGCATGAGTATTCTCTTGATCAAAATTTCCTAATTCAATTCTTCCTACACAAATTCCATTGTATTCGATTGTAAACAAGTGGAGATTAGGTTTAAGTCCGTCAAAATATTTTTCATAACCTTGTACCATTGCATCTAAAGAACGTGGTTTATCTATTCCTACAAGCTTACCAATCTCATCATCACATTCCCATTTATGCATAATAGGGATGTCTGAGGGAAGTACTTGTCGAATATTTATTAATCCGTCTTGATTCATATTATAGGATGATTAATTCTTTAGAGAACTTCGTTAATGTCATTGCACCTGTTTCTGTAATAACGATATCATCTTCAATACGAACTCCACCAACATTTGGTACATAGATTCCTGGTTCAATTGTATACGACATACCAGTTTTAATAATATCAGTATTTGAATCATTTACTGATGGGTAATCGTGGATACCAATACCTAAACCGTGACCAATACGGTGAACGAAGTATTCGCCATATCCAGCATCTGTGATGATTTGACGAGCAGCGCGGTCAACATTTCCTAATACTTCGCCTGGTTTACTTACTTCGATTGCAGCAAGTTGACCTTTTAAAACGGTTTCATAAATTTCTCGTTGTTGCTCATTTGGTTGACCAAACATTACTGTACGAGTAATATCTGAGCAATATCCATCAACGATAAAACCTAAGTCCATAAGTACGAAATCACCTTTTTTAATTGGGTTTGTACCTGGATTTCCATGTGGTAACGCTGAGTTTGCACCAGTTAAAATTAAAGTGCTAAATGAAGTTTTAGAAATACCTTTTTTCTTCATTTCGTATTCCATTTCAGCAATTAAATCCATTTCTGTTTTGCCTTCAGCAATACGATCAACAATAATTTGGCAAGCCATATCAGCAGCTTCAGCAGCAACCTGCATACGACGAATTTCTTCGCTATCTTTAATTAAACGTAAGTCATGTAATTTTTCCTCAGCTGCAAGGAATTGTACGCCAGGGAAAAGTTGTACTAATCTTTCATAGCGGCCAACAAGAAGATGTTCTTTTTCGATCGCCATACGATTTACTGTAATATTACGTTTTGCTAATGATTCTTGTATCATTGCCCAAGGATCTTGACTATCATTAAAGCCAATTACGTCATATTTCCAGCCTGCGTTTTGTACATGTCCAACTTCCATTTGTGGACATACAAGAATTGGCTCATCATTTGGAAATACAAGACAAGCTAAAAGACGTTCATGTGGATTACAATGGAAATTAGTTAAGTAAAATACGTTCTCAGTAGATGTAATAAATCCTAGTTGAATATCTTGCTCTTTTAACCAAGTTGATAGATTTTGTATACGGTGTTCCATTTGTAACATCCTTTCTTAAAAAACAAATTACTGCAACAAACAAAAAAAGTCTTTACAGTTTACAACACTCTTATTTTATCATTTTTTATCGAATTACGTAAAATAGTTAACTTATTTCTTATTTTTGTAATAGAAAATAATCTGTTAAAATGTGGTAGAGACTAATTTTATAACAAAGGAGCAACTTCAATTGAAAATTACATATTTTGGGCACAGTGTTATTTTAGTAGAACAAGGTCAAGATTCAATTATTATTGACCCGTTTATTAACGGTAATCCACATACTAATGTGAAGGTAGAAAATATTAAAGTGAATTATATTTATGTAACACATGGGCATGGGGATCATTTAGGTGACACAGTAGAACTAGCAAAACGAAATGATGCAACTGTTATTGCTCCTGTGGAATTAGCAACGTGGATCTCGTGGCAAGGTGTCAAAGTAGTCCCTATGCATATCGGGGGAGAAAAAGAGTTTTCATTTGGTAAATTAAAATTAGTAGAAGCAATCCATGGTTCAAGTATTGTTGATGAAGAAAATAAACAAATAATTAATGTAGGACCACCGTCAGGCGTTTTATTAAAAATAGCTGGGAAAACAATTTACCATGCTGGTGATACTGCATTATACAGAGGTATGAAAACATTAGGTGAGTTTGAAAAGATCGATCTAGCATATTTACCTATTGGTAATCATTTTACAATGGGAATCGACGATGCAGTAATTGCTTCTGAATGGATTAATGCACAGAAAGTAATTCCGATGCATTATAATACATTTCCACCAATCCAAGTAGACCCAAATGAGTTCATTGCAAAATTACCAATGAATAATGGTTTCATTCATGAGCCAAATACAACAATTTCACTATTGTAGTATTGATCATCGAAGAAAATATTAGTACAGTATTAGAAGCGCGTTGAAACGTGCTTTTTTTCATGGTATGAATTGTTATATAATAGTTAATAAAAATATTAATACAACCATTGAAAGCTTGGTGAGGTAATTGACTACAAAGCACGATCAAATACTAGAACATATTGAACAACTACCGGTCGGTCATAAAATATCAGTAAGACAAATTGCAAAAGATTTAAGTGTAAGTGAAGGTACAGCATATAGAGCAATTAAAGATGCGGAAAACAAAGGATTTGTTAGTACTATTGAACGTGTAGGTACGATTCGTATTGAAACGAAAAGAAAAGAAAATATTGAAAAATTAACTTTTGCCGAAGTTGTTAATATTGTTGATGGACAAGTTTTAGGTGGTAAAGAAGGATTACATAAAACACTTAATAAGTTTGTTATCGGTGCAATGCAGCTTGATGCGATGATGAGATATATTAGTGCAAATAATTTATTAATCGTCGGAAACCGAGTGAAAGCACATGAATTAGCATTAAAAGAAGGTTCAGCGGTTTTAGTAACAGGTGGATTTGATACAGATGAAAGTGTAAAACGTCTTGCGGATGAAATGAAAATGCCGATTATTTCTTCTAGTTATGATACGTTTACTGTCGCGACGTTAATTAATAGAGCAATTTATGATCAGTTAATTAAGAAAGATATAGTACTAGTTGAGGATATACTCATTCCAACTGAAAAAACAGCTAGACTATCTCCATTTGATGAAGTAGAAAAGTGGTATGAATATAACAGAGATACAGGTCATGGAAGATATCCTGTAATTGATGATCGAGGTAAGCTAATAGGAATTGTAACTTCAAAGGATATTATACATGAACAACGTACTCAAAGAATTGATAAAGTCATGACTAGACAACCAATAAGTGTAAATGAAAAGATGTCGGTTGCAGCAGCTGCTAGAATGATGGTTTGGGAAGGCATAGAGTTGCTACCAGTAGTAAATACATCGAATAATTTAATCGGTATTATAAGTCGTCAAGATGTACTTGAAGCATTACAACAATTGCAACGCCAACCTCAAGTGGGAGAAACAATTGATGATATAGTTACTAGTCAATTTCATAATAATAAAGATCAAAAAAATGAAGACTTAACGATTAGATGTAATGTAACTCCTCAAATGACGAATGTAATTGGTACTCTTTCACATGGCGTATTTACGACGATTGTAACCGAGGCAGGTAAACGAGCAGTTCGTGACATGAAAAAAGGGGACTTAATCGTAGAAAATATTACAATTTACTTCGTACAGCCAGTTCAAATTGATGATGTAATAGAAATTAAGCCAAAAGTTTTAGAATTAGGTCGTAAATTTGGAAAAGTTGATGTTGAAGTATTTCAGCAAGGAATATTAGTAGGTAAAGCATTGATGATGATGCAGTTATTAGATCGATGACCTCAGACTGTTGACAAACGCTTGCAATCAGTCTGAGAATGTATTTTTTAGTTTTACAAATAATGGAAGCCCTATTGGGGCTTCCATTATTTGTAATTACGTAAAAAAAGCAGGAAACGATTCCCGCCTTTGAAGTTTATGAAAAAATCATCCCGTATTTTTAATTCGAAAGTAGTTTATTAACTCGATTAACAAATTCATTATTTTCGTTTCTAGTATCAAAATCTTTTGCTAGGTCAAATACAATTTTTTCTAATTTCTTTAAGTCATAAATAAATTCATCTTCATTTATTTTTAATTTTTTCGCCATAAATAATGCTGCTAGCCAAAACTCGAATTTATATGATAGATTCGAAAGATTATCACATAAATCAACATGTTTATAGAATAATTCAATTGCCCTGTCAGGATCACAAAAAGTTAAAAAAATCATTTGTTCACTTAGTTCAGGAATGTATTTTGTGCGATTGTATGTTACAAAATAAGCTTTTTGTTGAATAATTAATGCTTCATCTATTTTGCCTTCTTCTAATAAAGGAAGCAGTAATTTTGAATAGGATTTGTGTATAGCTTCGTCACAATCTACTGAGCTATTCATTATTTTATTTTGTAGATTTAACGCTTCTTGAAGATGATCAGTTTTTAGTAAATAAATCATTTCACCATACATTTCACATTTTTCACAATTACTTAAATGATCCCTTGGAGATTTTTTGTATAGTTGATAGTTTTGTTTTGCGTAATCAATTTGATTTAAATATAAGTTCATTATAAATAGAGCTTGAAAATAAGGTCTTAAAGAATAGTTAGCAATCACTAAACGATTCTTAAAATCCTCGAAATAATGATGAATTTCTTCTAACGAGAATCTGAGAGACTGAGGTATTATTTCTAACAACCACTTGTACAGCCATAGGATCTGCTCTTGCTCGATACGTTCTTCGTTTTGATCATATAAATCTACACACCACAAAAAGGTATCAATAAATAAGTCTATTTCACCAATAGAAAAAGCAGTTTCTGCTAATTCCATATTAACGTAATATAGATATCCCCATTCCTCTTGATTCTCTAATTCTTCTGCAAAAGTAAGTAGTTTTTGAAGTTTATTACTAGAATGTGATAATTCTACTAGTTCATCAAATTTTGATGAAAATAGTTCTTCAGTCATCATGTAAGTTTTCTCACTTTCTAGATTACTATAAGATTAAACAGTTTGTTTGTTTTCAATTGCTTTATAATGCTTATTCTGTAAGTATCCACGATATAGATTTGCCGCGCCAAATAGAATGAACACAATACCGACACAAATTGTTATTAATTCAAGCTTTGCTACAATTTGGTTTATACCGTAAAGCAATAAGAATAATCCAAAAGTTAATCTTGCACGTGATCCTGCAATTTTTTTTGTTAACAGTTCGCTTGTAAAGAAAAATTTGGTAACGTAAAATAAGAAGAACAGAAAAGATATAATTACAATTGTTGCAATGCTATTCACTTAGCTTCCACCTTTCAATGACTAATACATAATTCTATTTTACAGTCATAGAAACTATATTTCAAAAGTTTTCATATAAAGGAGAGTTTAATGTTGAAGGAACAAATTTTAAAAGATATACATTCGTTTGATACGATAATAATTCATCGTCATGTTCGCCCAGATCCAGATGCAATCGGTTCACAGTGCGGTTTAGCAGAGATGATTAAAGCGAGCTATCCTGCAAAAAAAGTATATGTAGTAGGACATTTGCCACAATCTCTAGAGTATTTATATAAAATGGATGAAATTTCAGATGAAGTCTATAAGGATGCACTTGTCATTGTTTGTGACACTGCAAATACTGAACGTGTAGATGATGCTAGATATTCAACTGGAAAGAAACTGATTAAAATTGACCATCATCCGAATGTAGATCCATACGGTGACATTATGCATGTAGATACTACTGCAAGTTCAACAAGTGAGTTAATTTTTGAACTGGCTGAGAGTAGTAATGAACAATTAGTCGTAACTGACATAGCTGCGAGACTAATTTATGCGGGGATTATTGGAGATACAGGAAGATTCTTATTTCCAAGTACAACAGAAAGAACTTTTCATGCAGCTAGTAATTTGATAAAAAAGGATTTTTCTATTAATGAAATATATGACAATATGTACGAAACATCAATTGAGATGGCTCATTTAAATGGATATGTTCTTCAAAATTTTAGACTAACAGAAGAGGGAGTCGGTCATATAAACATGACAAAGGCTCTAATGGATGAATACAATGTAAACTCGGAACAAGCTTCATTGGCTGTAAGTTCACTTGGACATATAAAAGGGGTAAAAGCTTGGGTTATCTTTTTAGAAGAAGAGGATTTAATTCGAGTACGTCTACGTTCAAAAGGACCAGTTATAAATGGAGTAGCTGCTATGTTTAACGGTGGTGGACATCCGCTTGCATCTGGAGCGAAAGTCTTCTCATGGGAAGAAGCAGAAAAAGTAGTGGAAGAATTAAAAAAAGTTTGTAGGGAAGAAAAATAAAGTTCTAAAAATAAATTTGAGAGGCTAATCGAATGCTAGCCTCTCATTTATTTTGTGCTTTTTATTTTTAATGTGATCTCTAATACGGTATCAAAGTAGATTGTATCTATTTCAAGTTTAAATCGCCGATCATCTTTAATATAAACTTTATTTTCGACTGCACGTCTTAATAATTCCCGATTTTGGGAAACGCTTTTTATATCTTGAGTCAGTAAATTACTTAGGTCATCCTTTACATCATCTATAAGTTGATGATTAGTAAATTCATTTAAATTGTATTGTTTGTAATTTAATATTGTCACTTTGATTTCTTGAACTGTTAAATTTCGTTTTTTTTCCTTGTTCATTCGTTCCATATTTTCAAAAAATATATTTTTATCTCTTAAATATTCTTTATTGAGCATTTTTAATTCAGATATTTGTTTTACTTGCTCTTCTTCTGTCACACCGTAAAAATAAATAAAGACAAGCCAACTAATAATAAACCCGAAAAAAATGCCTACAAAAAATTTAGCCCAAGCGTGGGAGAGTTGTTCTGGAGGAGCTTTCATTAAACATGTTCTCCTGTAAACCATTGCATAATGATTGTACCTGTATGAGTTCCTCCCATGGCAGCTATAATCATGAAAATTTGCTTAATGAATTCGATTGTTTCTCCTTCAAATAATCCTTTTTCAAAACTATAGAATGTATCAAATGTTCCGCCAATCGCCCCAACAATTGCCCAAATTCGTAACTTCATTGATAAATCATACATGCTGCTAAGTGGCGGCTGTCCAATGACGTAGTATCCGATTGAACCAATGATCGATCCACCTATTATGATTCCTAGTGAAATAAAATACATTGAAATTAATGCTGGTATAAATGGCAACTTAAGCTCCAATTGTCCTCACTCCCTCAATTCATATATATGGACAAAGTGTTATGTGTATGATGAGTATTAAAGTAAGTTTAAAATAAAAGATTTGTTTTAATTTTCACGAACGGAAATAGAATGTAAGTTCGTATTTTGTGATAGAATAGATTATATTGAAAAGATGGTAAGGAGGAATGTAGATGAGTTTTGTTCATTTGCAAGTTCAAAGTTCCTATAGTTTATTGCAAAGCGCATGTAAAATAGATGAATTAATTAATGCTGCTGTTAGAGAAGGACATCCTGCGCTTGCTATTGCAGATGAAAATGTCATGTACGGGGTAATTCCTTTTTATCATGCGTGTAAAAAAGCAGGGATTAAGCCAATAATTGGGCTGAAAATCTCAATTTTAATGGATGAACATCAGTCTTATCCGCTGATATTACTAGCGAAAGATTTGATTGGTTATCAAAACCTTTTAAAACTTACAAGTATAATAGGGACAAAATCACCAGAAGGAATTCCTAAAAAGTGGTTATCGGCATATAGTAACGGCGTGATTGCTATTACACCAGGAATCGAGGGAGAAATTGAAAACTTACTATTGAATGGAGAAATCGAAAGAGCTATTGTTCATGTAAAAGAGTATCAATCAATTTTCGATCACTTTTTTGTCAGTATCCAAGATCACGGTTTACCTGAAAATCGTTCGCTATATCCATTAATTAAACAAGTACAAAAAGAAACAAACATCAGTTTAGTTGTTACAAATGATGTTCGATATATTGAAAAAGAGGATGCACTTATTCAAGATGCGTTATTTTCAGTTAAAAATGGTACTAAGTTATCGGACGAATCAAGACCAAGATTACATTCGAACGAATATTATTATAAATCAAAAGCCGAATTATTGAAGTTGTTTTCTGATGAAGAAGAAGCATTTCAAAACACTATACATATTTCAGATCTATGTAATGTAACGATTCCTTTTCATCAGCCATTATTGCCTAAGTATACAGTACCTGATGAATATTCAACAGTGGAATACTTAAAAATGGTTTGTGAAAATGGCATGATTGAGCGGTACGGGGAAATAAATGATGAACTTAAACAAAGATTAGAATTTGAGTTAAATACAATCAATAAGATGGGATTTAATGATTACTTCCTCATTGTTTGGGATTTTATTAAATATGCTCTTGAACAAGGGATATTTGTTGGACCAGGACGTGGTTCCGCCGCGGGATCTTTAGTGGCTTACGTATTAAAAATTACGAATGTAGACCCAATACATTATAATTTACTATTTGAACGTTTTTTAAATGAAGAAAGAATTACAATGCCAGATATTGATATTGACTTTCCAGATCATCGACGAGATGAAATGATTGATTATGTCGCTTCAAAATATGGTGATGTACATGTTGCACAAATTATTACATTCGGAACATTAGGAGCAAAAGCAGCCATTCGAGATATTGCTAGGGTAATGGGACTTTCATCAACTGAAATAGATCGGTACTCGAAGCTAATTCCATCATCACTAGGAAATTCATTAAAAGATGTCTATGAGCAATCAAAAGCATTTAAAAGTCATGTTGAACATTCTGGTATTCATAAACGGATATTTGAGGTAGCTTGCCAAGTTGAAGGATTACCTCGCCATACAAGCATTCATGCAGCAGGTGTTATTATTTCTGAACTTCCGTTAACAAATGTTGTCCCGTTACAAGAAGGGAATCATGGAGTGTTTTTGACACAATATCCTGCAGAAATTCTTGAAGAGCTTGGATTAGTTAAGATGGATTTCCTTGGCCTACGTAACTTAAGTTTATTAGAAGAGGTCTGTCGATTAATTTATGAAGCAAAAGGCGAAATAATTAATTTGGAAGAAATTCCGTTACAAGATCTAAAAACATTTAAAATTCTTAGTAAAGGAGATACCTCAGGAGTATTTCAGCTAGAATCATCAGGGATGAGAAGAGTACTACAGCAATTACAGCCTAATCAGTTTGAAGATATAGTGGCTGTAAACGCGTTATATCGTCCGGGTCCAATGGAGCAAATCCCTAAATTTATTCAATATAAACATGGATTGGAGAAAGTAACGTATCCACATCCGGTTTTAGAAAAAATATTAAAACCAACATATGGCGTAATCATCTATCAAGAGCAAATCATGCAAATTGCTTCAACTCTTTCAGGATTTACGTTAAGTGAAGCTGATTTACTTCGAAGAGCTGTAAGTAAAAAGAAGAAGGAAGTTTTAGACAAAGAAAGAATTCATTTTGTAGAAGGTGCAATAGCTAAAGGTTATGATGAACAAGTTGCAAATGAAGTATACGATTTAATTGTCCAATTTGCTAACTATGGATTTAATAGAAGTCATGCTGTTGCGTATAGTATGATTGCGTATCAACTAGCCTATTTAAAGGCAAATTTTCCTTTAGAATTTTATGCAGCACTTTTATCGAGTTTTATAGGAAGTGAAGAGAAAGTATCGAATTATATTGGTGAAGCGAAATTGAAAGGGATCCCAATCTATCCACCTTCAATCAATAAAAGTCAATATGCATTTGTAGTTGAAGGAAATGGTATTCGATATAGTTTATTAGCTATTAAAAATATAGGAATGGCAACTGTAAGAGAAATTCTACAAAAGCGACCATATAAAGATTTTTTTGAAGTGTGCATTAAAATTTCACCAAAAGCATTAAACCGAAAAAGTATAGAAAATTTAATTTTTTCGGGATGCTTTGATGAGTTTGAGCTCGACCGTGCAACGCTATTAGCAAATATTGATATGATTTTTGATTACGTGGATATAGTAAGACCTGAAAATGAAGATCAATTTGATTTATTTCTTGATGAAGATTTTGTGCCTAAACCAGAAATAATTAAAGTGGAGCCAATGAAAATTTCAATTAAGCTTGAACTTGAAAAACAGGCTTTAGGTACTTATTTATCAGGACATCCGATTAGTCAATACGAGAAGTTGCTTAATGAAAGTGATGCCGGGACTATTTCATCAATTATGATGAAGAAAGATACTGAGCATCTACTGTTCGTCTATATTAAGGATTTAAGGATTACAAAAACAAAAAAACAACAGCATATGGCTTTTTTAGAAGTTGAAGATTTAAGTACTTCAATTGATGCTGTTGTATTTCCTACTACATTTGAAAAATACCGCCATAAATTAAAAGAAAAAGAAGTAGTTGTAGTTAAAGCAAAAGTTGATGAACGGGATGAAAGAAAACAATTAATAATAAATGAAGTCCTTACAATCGAAGAAATGGAAGAAATAAACGACCAAAAGAAGTATACTTTATTTATTAAAATAACGGGACATACTAATAAAAATATTTCCTACACAATACAGCAAACGATTTCTAAGTTTAAAGGGCATGCGAAAGTTGTGCTTTACTATGAAGAAAATAAAAAAGCTGTTCAATTATCTGAACAATATAATGTGAATCCTTCTGTGAATTGTCTTTCGATGTTAAGAAATATTGTCGGGGATGCAAATGTTGTATTAAAGAAATAGACATTCTTCTCTAAACTATTTATTATGTAATATACATGTGATATCATACAAAAAGAAAATTTTACCTTTTAAAGAGAAAATCACTAAGAAATATACAGTTGAAAAGTCAACTCGTCAACATTAGGGAGAGTGAATAGTTTGTCATTATTAAGTGAAGAAGCATTACATATGCATAGAGTACATCAAGGTAAATTAGAAACCGTTTCTAAGGTGCCAGTTACAAATGCTAAAGAACTAAGTTTAGCGTACTCACCAGGTGTTGCCGAGCCGTGTAAAGAAATTTACGAAGAAAAAAGCAGAGTGTATGAATACACAATGAAAGGTAATATGGTTGGTGTAGTTTCGGATGGATCTGCCGTTCTTGGACTAGGTAATATTGGACCAGAAGCTGCATTACCTGTAATGGAAGGTAAAGCTGCGTTATTTAAAAGCTTTGCTGGTGTTGATGCATTTCCAATCTGCTTAAATACGCAAGATGTAGAGCTAATTATTCAAACAGTTAAATTGTTAGAACCTACATTTGGTGGAATAAATTTAGAAGATATTGCAGCTCCAAACTGCTTTATAATAGAAGAGCGCTTAAAGCGTGAAACAAATATTCCAATATTCCATGATGATCAACATGGAACGGCTATCGTTACACTTGCAGGTTTAGTTAATGCTTTAAAAATAGTGAATAAAAATATGGCTGATATTAAAGTGGTCCTAAATGGTGCAGGAGCTGCAGGTATTGCTATTTTAAAATTATTATATCGTTTTGGTGTTCGCCAAATTATTATGTGTGATACAAAAGGCGCGATTTACGAAGGGCGTCCAAATGGTATGAATACCGTTAAAAATGAAGTTGCAAAATACACAAATAAAGATAAAATTCAAGGTAGCCTTAAAGAAGTACTTGAAGGGGCAGACGTATTTATTGGGGTTTCTGTAAAAGGAGCAGTAACTCAAGAAATGGTCCGTTCAATGAATGAAAATCCTGTTATTTTTGCAATGGCTAATCCTGATCCAGAAATTATGCCTGAAGATGCAAAAGAAGCAGGGGCTTTAGTAATTGGTACTGGTCGAAGTGATTATCCTAACCAAGTAAATAACGTTCTTGCATTCCCAGGAATTTTCCGTGGAGCATTAGATGTTCGTGCTACACATATTAATGAAGAGATGAAAATTGCTGCAGTAAATGCGATTGCAAGTTTAGTAAGTGAAGCTGATCTATCTCCAGATTTTATTATTCCAGCACCATTTGATCCTCGAGTGGCTCCAAAAGTAGCTGCTAGTGTGGCAAAAGCTGCAATGGAAACAGGGGTTGCGAGACTGAATGTTGACCCGAAAGAAATCGAAGAAAAAACAAAAAAACTAGCTTTAATTAAATAATTTTATTACCAGATATCAATATTAATGGGGATAGTATTACAATACTAAAATTAAGTAATGTAGTACTATCCTTTTTTATCTGATATAATACTTAGATGTGGTAAAAAAGAGCAGGGATTGTTGGAAATTAAAGGAATTTCATAAAAAATGTATAAATTAGTTTTTTTAGATTTTCTACAAATTTCAAGTTGGTTAAATGGTTGAAATGGCGAAATTTAGCTGAATTTTATCGACAAATGTTAACAAAAAGTGTATAACATTTATAGTATCCTATTAGTATTTAGTACTAAAAAAGTTAGGAGGAATTAGGTTGCAAATCAAAGACTTATTTTCCAAAAAGAAAAAATATGCATCTATACCTTCAGAAGTAATGAGACAAGATTTACCTGACGGTGTTATGACAAAATGTCCTAAATGTAAAAAAATTAGTATTACAAAAGAATTAATAAAAAACCTAAAAGTTTGTAATAGTTGTGGATATCACCATCAAATGACAGCATTCGAAAGAATCGAAAGCTTAATTGATGAAGATACTTTTGAAGAGTTTGATCAAAATATGGTTTCTGCAAATCCTTTACACTTCCCTGATTACATAGAGAAGCTTGAAGGTGACCGTAAAAAAACAGAGCTTAACGAGGCGATTGTTACAGGAAAAGGAAAAATCGACGGAATTCCTGTTGTAATTGCAGTTATGGATGCAAGATTCCGAATGGGAAGCATGGGATCTGTTGTCGGAGAGAAAATAACTCGTGCAGTTGAGCGAGCTTCATCTGACGGTTCACCATTTATTATTTTTACTGCATCTGGCGGAGCTCGTATGCAGGAAGGTATTTTAAGTTTAATGCAAATGGCAAAAACTAGTGCCGCGCTTAAAAAGCATAGCGAGCTAGGTTATTTAGCTATTTCTATTATGACAAATCCAACTACAGGTGGAGTTTCTGCTAGTTTTGCTTCTTTAGGCGATTTTAACTTTGCTGAGCCTGGTGCTTTAATTGGTTTTGCTGGTAGACGTATTATTGAGCAAACGATCCGTGAAGAACTACCTGAAGACTTCCAAACTGCTGAATTCTTAATGAATCATGGTCAGCTTGATGCAGTCATTTCACGATTAGAATTACGTTCAAAACTATTTACAATCCTTAACTTACATCAAGGGGGTGTCTTGCAATAGTGGTTATGTTAGAATTCGAAAAACCGATTCATGAACTAAAGACGAAAATAGACGAACTTAAGGTTTATACAAGTCAACATGATGTTGATTTTTCTGAAGAAATCAGACGTTTAGAAGAACGTTTAAAAACCTTAGAAAATGAAATATACGGTAACATGGGAGTTTGGGATCGTGTACAAGTTGCTAGACATCCAGAACGACCAACTACTTTAGATTATGTTAATAGATTATTTACAGATTTCTTTGAGTGTCATGGTGATCGATTATTTGGAGACGATGCTGCAATCGTTTCAGGTATCGCATCTTACCGTGGTTTACCTGTTACTGTCGTTGGACATCAACGTGGTAAAGATACAAAAGAAAATATTAGACGTAATTTCGGTATGCCACATCCAGAAGGGTACCGAAAAGCACTTCGTTTAATGAAGCAAGCAGAGAAATTTAACAGACCAATTATCGCGTTTATCGATACAAAAGGTGCATATCCTGGTAAGGCAGCTGAAGAGCGTGGACAAAGTGAAGCAATTGCTCGAAATATTTTTGAAATGGCAGGCTTAAAAGTACCTACTATTTGTATCGTAATTGGCGAAGGTGGTAGTGGTGGAGCGTTAGCATTAGGAATTGGTAATAAGTTACTGATGTTAGAAAACTCAACTTACTCTGTTATTTCACCAGAAGGTGCAGCAGCATTATTATGGAAAGATTCTTCACAAGCACGTAGAGCAGCTGAAACAATGAAAATTACAGCTCCAGACTTATTAGAATTAGGTGTAGTTGACCAAATTATTCCTGAAGTAAAAGGTGGAGCACAAAATGATGTTGAACAACAGGCTAAATATATCGATAAGTACTTATACGAAACATTAAAGTCATTGTTAACTATGGATAAAGAAGAGCTAGTTCAACAACGATATGAAAAACACGCAAAATTAGGAAAAATTTCTTTTACCAATAATATTTAGTTTAACTTCTAGAGTGTGTGAAACAATATGTTAGCATGCTCTTTTTTGTATTTTTTTTAGAAATTAGTAAAAAATAACATTATGCGTAAAGACTATCGTCATAATTTTTACAAGTATTTCATTCATTAAAAAAAGTTTATGAAAAAGTTCACATTATTTCTATTGTTTAAAAATGTATTACATGGTACTTTATTTAAATGAATAAATGCATAAGGTAAAATCAATGAGGTGACTACATAATGAAAAGAATTGGCGTATTAACTAGTGGTGGAGACTCTCCAGGAATGAATGCTGCTGTACGTGCAGTTGTAAGGAAAGCGATTTTCCACGGTCTAGA
Organism: Gottfriedia sp. NPDC057948; assembly: GCF_042887255.1. Classification (NCBI taxonomy): domain Bacteria; kingdom Bacillati; phylum Bacillota; class Bacilli; order Caryophanales; family Bacillaceae; genus Gottfriedia; species Gottfriedia sp. NPDC057948. Next base: position 156,382 of record NZ_JBHVPN010000007.1, on the reverse strand, counting down.
AGTTTATGGTGTATACCAAGGTTATTCTGGCCTTATTAATGGAAATATTGAGAAGCTAGAGTTAGGTTCTGTTGGTGATATTATTCATCGTGGTGGAACAAAACTACTTAGTGCACGTTGTCCAGAATTTAAAACATTAGAAGGACAAATGAAAGGGATCGAACAGCTTAAAAAGTTTGGAATTGAAGGATTAGTTGTTATTGGTGGAGATGGATCATATCAAGGTGCAAAGAAGCTGACTGAACATGGTTATCCTTGCGTTGGTGTTCCAGGTACAATTGATAATGATATTCCGGGTACAGATTTTACAATTGGATTCGATACAGCATTAAATACTGTTATTGATGCGATTGATAAAATTCGTGATACAGCGACATCACATGAGCGTACTTATGTAATTGAAGTTATGGGTCGTAATGCAGGTGACATTGCATTATGGGCAGGATTAGCTGATGGAGCAGAAACGATATTAATACCTGAATGTGATTATGATATGGATGATATTATTAGTAAATTAAACCGCGGTAGTGAGCGTGGTAAAAAACATAGTATCATTGTAGTTGCAGAAGGCGTCGGAAGTGCAATTGAAATTGGTAAAGTAATACAAGAACGAACTCACTTTGACACGCGTGTAACAGTTTTAGGACATGTTCAACGTGGTGGTTCACCAAGTGCGGCTGATCGAGTTTTAGCAAGTCGTCTAGGAGCGAGAGCGGTTGAACTACTTATGGAGGGCAAAGGTGGACGTTGTGTTGGAATCCAAAATAATAAGTTAGTTGACCATGACATTATCGAAGCACTATCTAAAAAGCATGAACTTGATCAAGATATGTATCAATTATCTCAAGAACTTTCAATTTAATTAGATAGATTTAATTGAGCAATCGATTTCATAAATTTCGTAATAGAATAGAGTTTTATACAAATTTGGAGGGTAAAAAATGCGTAAAACAAAAATAGTTTGTACGATCGGTCCTGCTAGTGAATCGATAGAAAAATTAGTAGAGTTAATTAATGCAGGAATGAACGTAGCACGTTTAAACTTCTCGCACGGTTCTCATGAAGAGCATGCTGCAAGAATTACAAGTATCCGCGAGGCTTCAAAAAAAACTGGTAGAACTGTAGCAATTCTTTTAGATACAAAAGGTCCAGAAATTCGTACTTTAGATTTTGAAGGTGGCCAAGCAGAATTAATAACTGGAAATGAAGTTATTATTACTACGGAACCAGTAGTAGGTACAGCAGAAAAATTTGCAGTTTCTTATGAAGGATTAATTGACGACGTACATGTTGGTTCTAAAATTCTTATCGACGATGGTTTAATAGGATTAGAAGTAATCGGTATTGAAGGAAATGATATTCGTACTAAAGTGTTAAACAGCGGTTTAGTTAAAAATAAAAAAGGTGTAAACGTACCAAATGTACGCGTAAATCTACCTGGTATTACAGAAAAAGATATAAGCGATATCGAATTTGGTATTGAACAAAATGTTGATTTTATTGCTGCATCTTTCGTTCGTAAAGCTTCTGATGTATTAGAAATTCGTGAGCTTTTAGGTAAACATGGCGCTGAGTATATTCAAATTATACCGAAAATAGAAAACCAAGAAGGGATCGATAATATCGATGAAATTCTTGAGGTTTCAGATGGTTTAATGGTTGCACGTGGTGATATGGGTGTAGAAATTCCACCAGAAGAGGTACCAATCGTTCAAAAACTATTAATTAAAAAATGTAATAACTTAGGTAAGCCAGTCATTACTGCTACACAAATGTTAGATTCTATGCAACGTAATCCTCGACCTACACGAGCAGAGGCAAGTGACGTTGCAAATGCGATTCTTGATGGAACGGATGCAATTATGTTATCAGGAGAAACTGCTGCAGGTTCATATCCAATCGAATCTGTTTCAATGATGAACTCAATTGCGCTACGAATTGAAAAAAGCTTACAATACGAAGAATTATTTAAAAAGCGTCAAAGAGAAAATAAAGGTACAATTACAGATGCAATTGGTCAATCGGTTGCAGCAACGGCTTTAAACTTAAAAGTAGCTGCAATTATTGCTCCTACTGAGAGTGGACATACTGCGAAAATGATTTCAAAATATCGTCCAAAAGCTCCGATTTTAGCTATTACATCTGATATTCGTATTTGTCGCCGCCTAACTTTAGTTTGGGGAGTTCAAACTGAATATAGAGAAAGAGCAAACTCAACTGATGAAATGTTACAACATGCTATGGAAGCAGCTCAAGACGCTAAATTTGTTTCAAATGGTGATACTGTCATCATTACTGCTGGATTACCAATTGGTGAAACAGGTATGACAAATATGATGAAAATTCATGTAGTTGGTGACGTGATCGCTCAAGGTCAAGGCATTGGTCGCAAAACTGCTGCAGGAAAAGTTGTCATCGCAAAAACTGGTGAAGAAGCTGTTTCGAAAGTTACACCAGGAAGTATTCTTGTAACAAATAGCACAGATAGAGACATGATGCCAGCGATTGAAAGAGCAGCAGCTATTATTACTGAAGAAGGTGGATTAACTAGCCATGCTGCAGTAGTAGGTGTTAGCTTAGGAATTCCAGTAATTGTTGGAGTTGAAAATGCAACAAACATCTTAGTAAACGGTCAAGCTGTTACAGTAGATGCTTCTAGAGGAATAGTTAGTACAGGACATAAAAGCATATTTTAAGATATAATAAAGAGAAGGACAAAGTTTCCTTCTCTTTATTTATTGACATGAATAAGATTATTAAGAGATACATTTAATTCTAAGCAAGAGGTGAAACTATCATGAAAAAACTTGTTGGTTGGCTATTGTTAATCCCATTAATTGATTTAATCTGTTTAACATTACTTGGTAAAGTAATTGGTTCCTTATCAGTATTCCTTTGGCTAATCGGTACGCTTTTGATCGGTATATATATCATGAGAACCGTTTGGGTTACAGTTAAACAACAAGCCGGAGAACAGATTCGGGCAGGCAAAATGCCAGATTTAATCATGATAGAGGGATTATCATTTTTCCTAATTGGCCTCCTGTTTTTTATTCCAGGACCAATTACCGACTTACTGGCAATCGTGTTGCTAATTAAACCAATTAGAATCAAATTTGTTCAACAACTTATTTATTTTGTTATGAAAAGACTAAAAGGTAATGTTGTTTGGACTGGATTTATAAAAAAATAAACATTAAAAATGAATAAGATTTTTTATAAGAGACAAAAAACGAGAAAGCAGTTAGCTTTCTCGTTTTTAATTTGCAAAGAAATTTAGATTTTGAGTTTAATTCGAACCTCTAATATAATACCAAAGTTCATGGAAGACTCTTGCTCGGTATAAGGTTGATAAAATTACTAAAGTTACTGGACCGGCAATTAATCCTAGTAAACCCAAAAATTTAAAACCAACAAATAACGAGATTAAAGTAGGAAGTGGTTGTAATCCAATATTTGAAGATAGAACTTTTGGCTCTGCAAGTTGACGTTGGACAATTACAACACCATATAAAATTGCGAGACCAATCGTCAATTTATAATCGTTAGACAAAAACGTATATAAGATCCATGGTACGAAAATTAAGCCAGTTCCTAAGTAAGGAAGTAAGTCGATGAAACCGATTAGAATAGCTATAGTGATAGCAAAAGGAACTCTTAATATTAATAATCCGATTAAGACTAGCACTGTCGTCATAGAAATAAGAGTGATATGTGCTTTAATAAAACCAAATAAAGCTTTTCGTAAATCAATAAAAATTGTTTTGCTGTAATGTTGAATTCGATCTGGAGTATATTTTGCGAATAAATTTTTTATTTTGTACCAATCTTTACTAATAAAGAATGTTGCTAATAAGGAAACGAATATTAAGGTAGCAGTATTTGGTAATAAAGCGATTACTAATTTAATTCCTACAATAATTCCGTTTAATGCTTCTTTTCCTAGATTAATTGCAGAATCACCAATCGACTGTATATTTGTGCGAATCGTTTGTTGTTGACCAGCACCGAGTTGACTATACTTACTCATAATTAAGTCATATAAAGGAATCACCTTATCAGTCACCATATTTTCAACGAAATAAATTAATCGTTCAAAGCTTTCTGGAACTACCTGAATTAAATAGGTTGAACCTGAAATGATTTCCGTAATTAGTAATGTAAATAATCCTGCTAGAACAGCTAAAAGTAAAATAATAGATAAAAAAGCTGCTATTCCTCTTGGTATTCTGGCTTTTTCGTTTAATAAATTTACTAGTGGATTTAAAAGGTATGCAATGATTAAAGCAATGATGAAAGGGTATGTAAGTTTTGAGATGAATAGTGCAACGTAAAGACCTAAAATAGTACATGCGATTACAAATAAAAACCGAGTGATCTGAAAAACTAAAGTTCTATTCAAACTTTTCCCTCCTTCCAAAGTGAAATGAGTCCTCTTGTCTTATTTTATCAAGAATTATTTTTTTATAATAGTAAAGTTTGATAGTATTTATTAATAAATTATACATTAAGGGGATACTAACAAATGAGTGAATCGACAATTTTTCTTTTGGTTTTATTATTAATTGGTGCAATTGCTAAAAATAACTCTTTAATTATTTCAATTATAGTATTGTTAGTACTAAAATATACTCCCCTAGGAGTTCGAGTATTTCCTTATATGCAATCAAAAGGTATTAATTTAGGCGTAACAATCATTACGATTGCTGTATTAGTACCAATAGCGACCGGTGAAATCGGTTTTAAAAATTTGATTGATGCGTTAAAAACCCCTGTTGCCTGGATCGCACTACTCTCTGGTATCGCCGTGGCTCTTTTGGCAAAAGGTGGAGTACAATTATTAGCAACTAGTCCACAAATAACAGCAGCATTAGTACTAGGTACTGTACTGTCTGTCGCGGTATTTAAAGGGGTTGCAGTAGGGCCTTTAATTGGAGCTGGAATCGCATATCTATTCATTTGGATTGTAGAATTAATTAAGTAATTGCATAAAAATTATATTTTAGTAAATTGTTTTCATTCACAAAAGTCAGATTATTGTTTATAATAAATGATAGTAGGGTTCCTTTCTATGTATACTCGGTAATTTAAAAGAGTTATACCAGTATATGTATGTATTAAATACTAGGGAAATTTTTGTGTAAAGGAGAGAGGGGAATATGACAGTTAAAAGTGGTTTAGAGGGTGTTGTAGCAGCTACGACTTCTATAAGTTCTATTATTGATGATACATTAACGTATGTAGGTATCGGTATTGATGAATTAGCAGAATATGCAAGTTTTGAAGAAGTAGTATATTTATTATGGCATCGCAAATTACCAAATAAGGATCAACTTAAAGAACTTGCTTCCCAATTAGCAGATAATGCTGAATTACCAGAAGAAGTTATTACTTACTTAAAATCAACTAATTTAAAAAATGTACATCCTATGACTGTACTACGTACAGTTATTTCAATGCTTGCATTGTATGATAAAAATGCTGAAGCAATGGACTCAGATTCAAATTATCTTAAAGCAATCCAACTTCAAGCTAAAATTTCAACATTTGTGGCAGCGTTTTCTCGAATTCGTCAGGGGCTTGAACCAGTCGCTCCTAATAAAGATTTATCATTTTCGGCTAATTTCTTATACATGCTAACTGGTGATAAACCTAATGCAATTGCTGAAGAAGCAATTAATAAGGCTTTAGTACTACATGCTGACCATGAATTAAATGCTTCGACATTTACTGCACGCGTTTGCGTAGCTACATTATCTGATATTTATTCAGGAATTACAGCTGCGATTGGAGCTTTAAAAGGTCCATTACACGGCGGCGCAAATGAAAGCGTTATGAAAATGTTAGCTGAAATCGGTGAGGTTGAAAATGTTGAGTCTTACATTCAAGAGAAAATGGATGCTAAAGCTAAAATTATGGGATTCGGACATCGCGTATATCGTGGTGGGGACCCACGTGCGAAACATTTAAAAGAAATGTCTCGTCAATTAGGTGCAATTACTGGAGAGTTAAAATGGTACACAATGTCTGAAAAAATTGAAGAACTTGTTACAACTCAAAAGAATATTCCACCAAATGTTGATTTCTACTCTGCATCTGTTTATCACAGTTTAGGAATTGAACATGATTTATTCACTCCAATCTTTGCTATTAGCCGTATGTCTGGCTGGACTGCACACATTTTAGAACAATATGAAAATAATCGTATTATTCGTCCGCGTGCAGATTATACAGGACCAGAGAAAAACTCTTACATTCCAATTGAAGAGCGTGCATAAAGAAGTAATTGAATACTTAAAATAGTATTTAATATTCGAATAATAGTGGTATAGTAAAGAGAGGAAGAGGAATCTTCCTCTCAAAAGCATGTATTTTAATGAATTTAATTTATTTATACAAGGGGGAGCATGTAATGCAAGCTGAAAAAATTACATTAGTAGACGGCCAATTAAACGTGCCAAACAATCCAATTATTCCTTTTATTGAAGGCGACGGTACAGGCCCAGACATTTGGGCAGCATCTTCACGTGTTTTAGATGCAGCTGTTGAAAAAGCATATAATGGCAATCGTAAAATTGAATGGAAAGAAGTTCTTGCTGGTGAAAAAGCATTTAATGCTACTGGTGAATGGTTACCTCAAGAAACTTTAAATTTAATTGAAGAATACATGATCGCAATTAAAGGACCTTTAACAACTCCAGTTGGTGGCGGTATTCGTTCTTTAAACGTTGCTCTACGTCAGGAATTAGATTTATTTGTGTGCTTACGTCCTGTACGTTACTTTGAAGGTGTACCTTCACCAGTTAAACGTCCAGAAGATACAGATATGGTAATCTTCCGTGAAAACACTGAAGATATCTATGCTGGTATCGAATATGAAAAAGGTTCTGAAGCAGTTCAAAAAGTTATTGAATTCTTACAAAAAGAGATGGGTGTTAATAAAATCCGTTTCCCAGAAACATCTGGTATCGGTATTAAACCAATTTCTGAAGAAGGTACAAAACGTCTTGTACGCGCAGCAATTAATTATGCTATTCAAGAAAACCGTAAATCTTTAACTTTAGTTCATAAAGGTAATATTATGAAATTTACTGAAGGTGCATTTAAGAACTGGGGTTATGAAGTTGCTGAGCAAGAATTCGGCGATAAAGTATTTACATGGGCAGAATACGATCGCATTGTAGAAACAAGCGGTAAAGATGCTGCTAACAAAGCAATGGATGAAGCTGAAAAAGCTGGTAAAATCCTAGTAAAAGACAGCATTGCTGATATCTTCTTACAACAAATTTTAACAAGACCACGTGAGTTCGATGTAGTAGCTACAATGAACTTAAATGGTGACTATATTTCTGATGCACTTGCTGCTCAAGTTGGTGGAATTGGTATCGCTCCTGGAGCAAATATCAACTACGAAACTGGACATGCTATTTTTGAAGCTACTCATGGTACAGCACCTAAATACGCTGGACTAGATAAAGTAAACCCATCTTCAGTTATTCTTTCTGGAGTATTAATGCTTGAGCATATGGGTTGGAATGAAGCAGCTTCTATGATTCTTAAATCAATGGAAAAAACAATCGCTTCAAAAGTTGTTACTTATGACTTTGCTCGTCTAATGGATGGAGCTACTGAAGTGAAATGTTCTGAATTTGCAAACGAATTAATTTCAAATATGGAATCAGTTCTTGTATAATTAAATTGTGTTTGTAAACAAAAGGGAGGTATTTATATGTCAATTCGTAGACGTAAAATTTCCGTGGTAGGTGCTGGGTTTACTGGTGCTACAACAGCTTTCTTGCTTGCACAAAAGGAATTAGGGGATGTCGTAATAGTTGATATTCCACAACTAGAGAACCCTACTAAGGGCAAAGCCTTAGATATGCTTGAAGCAAGTCCAGTTCAAGGATTTGATGCTAACATTATTGGTACTAGTGATTATGCTGACACAGCAGATTCAGATGTAGTAGTCATCACAGCAGGTATCGCTCGTAAACCGGGTATGAGCCGCGATGATTTAGTATCAACTAACTCAAACATCATGAAAGCAGTTACTCGTGAAATCGTAAAATACTCTCCTAACTGTACAATCGTTGTTTTAACTAATCCGGTTGATGCAATGACTTATACAGTATACAAAGAAGCTGGTTTTCCTAAACACCGCGTTATAGGACAATCCGGAGTTCTTGACACAGCTCGTTTTAGAACGTTTGTAGCTCAAGAATTAAATTTATCCGTTAAAGATATTACTGGATTTGTTTTAGGTGGTCATGGAGACGATATGGTACCATTAGTGCGTTATTCATATGCTGGTGGTATTCCATTAGAAAAATTAATTCCAAAAGATCGTTTAGATGCAATTGTTGAACGTACTCGTAAGGGTGGCGGAGAAATCGTTAATCTACTAGGTAACGGAAGTGCTTATTATGCACCTGCTGCATCTTTAGTAGAAATGGTTGAAGCTATACTTAAGGATCAACGTCGCGTGTTACCTACAATCGCTTATTTAGAAGGCGAATATGGGTACAGCGGTATTTACTTAGGAGTTCCTACAATTATTGGCGGAAACGGTATTGAACAAATTATCGAATTAGATTTAACCGCTGAAGAAAAAGCAGCGTTAGATCGTTCAGTTGCAGCTGTCAAAAACGTTATGAACGTTTTAGCTTAAAAAGAAGACCCACAAGGTAATTTCTAATTATCTTGTGGGTCTTTGATTTTTAGCTTACTTTAATATTCACCTTTAATAACAAAATAAGATCCACGAATCGTTCCAGCTAGTTTCGATTTCTGCCTAGCAAACTTAAACTTCTCTACTAACTCCGCTGGAATTTCCATTCCGTCAGAAAGTTTAAAACCAACAGCCCGCTTTTTAGGATCATCAACTGTATACATAACGTTGACCGAAAGTCCATCCTCATAAAAGACGTAGGTGAATTTAATATTTTCCACTTGAAAACGAGAAGTTTCTAAAGGCTTAGCTGCGAATACGATCTCACGTTCTTCTTTCAAAATTCGGTTAACATAATCAAGTGTCTCCTGACTTTCACTAGCAGGTACGACCGTAAACTCATGTTTGTACTTGTTCATAAAATAACGAGCTTCATTAGCGCGTAAACCAGCAAGTGCATCGACTACTGGGGAGGACTCTAAACCAACCGTAGACACATTTTTAAAATCAACTATATAGGACATGTCCATCTCTCCTTTTCTTAATTTAAACATCTTATCTACTAAATTATACCAAAAACTTATGTTTCCGAAATGACGTTTCTCGGTATAAGTATGTACAAGTATTTTATGCAACAAACAACATGATTTTTATACGGATTTTAAAGGGAGTACGTATAGGAGTATTTAAATTACTTATTAAGGAGAAAGATAGAATTTTATCTTCTATAAGGGGGAAAATATGAATAGACGAATAGTAAAATTTTTTATAAGTTTTTTATAAAAATTTTGCCGATTAAGAAGGAAATTTGCTGTTGTTTATCGAATTTTTAAAATATTAAGATAAACAGGGGGTTTAATATGTTAACTAAAAAAGCAAAAATCGGACGAAAACTTGAAGACATTTCAATTGGTGAAAAGTTAATTGTAACAGAACATATTGATGAAAAACATATTTACTTATACCTGGCTCTAACAGGCGATACAAACCCATTATATACTCAATACAACTATGCTTCGCAAACAAAATATAATAAACCGATTGTTCCAAGTTTTATTATAAGCGGATTAGTCTCTGCAGCAGTTACAAAACATTTACCTGGCCCAGGAAGTCATATTATTAAAAAAGAACTTCAATTCGATCAACATATATATCATAATGAAACAATTTCAATTCATTTTGAGGTAGTCGAAATTAACTCAGGTTTAAATGAAGTATGTATTAATGTAAGCGTTTTAAATAAAACGCAAACTGAAATTGCTAATGGAAAACTGACAGTAATTCCACCAACAGTAAACCAATCGAATGCTCTACTATATGAAAACTTTTAACTTAAAGAATGTCAACTGACATTCTTTTTTTGTTGTTTTACCTTTGAATGTATTTTCCATCCCTGCTTTTTACGTTTTACGTCTGGTCGAATTTTTAGTATGATTAAAAAGTAGATATAAATAAATAAAATAGGATACAAATGGATGAGGGTTTAACAATGACCTGGAGGAATATGAAATGAACAATAAAATTCTTGTAGTTGACGATGAAGAGCATATCTTAACTTTAATCAAATTTAACCTAGAACAGGCAGGCTTTCAAGTTGTTACAGCTACTGATGGGGAAGAAGGTTTACTAAAGGCTGTAGAGGAAAAACCAGAATTAATTGTTCTAGATCTAATGCTACCTAAAAAAGATGGTATGGAAGTATGTAAAGAATTAAGACTTCAAAGAAACACGACGCCTATTTTAATGGTTACAGCAAAAGATGATGAATTTGATAAAGTGTTAGGACTTGAACTTGGTGCCGATGATTACATGACAAAACCATTTAGCCCAAGAGAAGTCGTAGCTAGAGTTAAAGCGATTTTAAGAAGATCTAAAATTACTGAGACACCAGTACAATCTAACGACGACGCTGATACTTTAATAATTGCTGATTTAAAGATTCTACCTGAGTATTATGAAGCATATTTCCAAGGTGAAAAACTGGAGTTAACACCTAAGGAATTTGAGTTATTATTATATTTAACGAAAAATAAAGGTAGAGTATTAACTCGAGATCAATTATTAAGTGCCGTTTGGAATTATGATTTTGCTGGAGACACTAGAATTGTCGATGTTCATATTAGCCATTTAAGAGAAAAAATTGAACTAGATTCGAAAAAACCAGTTTATATAAAAACAATTCGTGGATTAGGATATAAATTAGAGGAACCAAGATTAAATGAGTAATCTAAATCGAAAATTGCTCTATGGATTCTCTGCAATAATAATCGTTATTCTTGTTATATTAGGAATCGTACTAGGGCAAATATTTAAATCCTTTTATCTGACAAACTATGATCAAAGAATTGAGAAAGAGACGAACTTGATTGCTTCAATAATGGAGTCGAATACCCCATTAACAAAGAATATATCTAATCAAACGTTAAAAAAGATATCTAAGGATTTAAATATCGATATAATTTTATTTGATGATCATTATAATCTGATCGCTAAATCTAGCAATGAGAATGTGGAATTGAATATATCATCAAAGAATTTAAAAGCTTATTTAGAACGACTTGATAAAGTAAATTCTGCAGCTAAATTTATCGAAAAAGATTCTGCTGCTAAATATTACGGCAAGAAAATAACAGATAAACATGGTAATAAACAATTTTTGATTGTTGATTATTCAACTAAGTCAATCAAAGAAGTTTACCGAAGTATTTCGATGTTATTATTTTCATTATTAGGTTTTGTTTTATTTGCCATCATAATTTTACTAATACGGTATTCGCATCAATTTTCAAAACCAATTGAAGATATTACACAAGTTGCAATTGAATTATCCAAAGGGAATTATAAAGCTAGAACATTAGCCGAAAGTAATGAATCGACAACAATGTTAAGTCAAGCAATGAATGTACTTGCAAAAAATCTGCAAGAAATGACTAGTCAACAAGAAATGCAGCAAGATCGATTAAACACATTGATCCATAATATTGGTAGCGGAGTTGTTTTAATTAATAGTAGAGGTCATGTAAACCTAATTAATAAAACATATCGAGAAACGTTCAAAATTGACTCGAGAAGTATACTGGGTGAGCTTTATTATGACGCATTTAAACATAAAGAAGTTATTGAAATCGTGGAAGAAATTTTTCTAAAAGAAATAAAAGTTAGAAAGCAAATCATTCTGCCGTTATCAATTGAAAGAAAACATTTTGAAATATACGGTGCACCAATTATTGGGATAAATCACGAGTGGAAAGGAATTGTACTTGTTTTCCATGACATAAGTGAATTAAAGAAATTAGAGCAAGTTCGAAAAGATTTTTTTGCAAATGTATCTCACGAGCTTAAAACGCCAATTACATCTATTAAAGGTTTTACTGAAACGCTACTTGATGGAGCAATGGAAAATGATGAGTTATGTAAAAACTTCTTATCGATTATTTTAACGGAAAGTGATCGTATGCAGACACTTATTCAAGATTTATTAGACCTTTCAAAAATTGAACAACAGAATTTTAAATTAGATCTTGCAGAAGTATCCGCAAAACAAGTTATTGAAGATGTACAGCAAATGCTTAATCAAAAAGCAGAAGAGAAAAATATAGACTTCAAATTATACTTAAATAGTCCGTTAGTTGTATATGCAGATGCATTAAGATTAAAACAAGTAATTATTAATTTAGTTGATAACGCAATTCACTACACTCCAGCTGGTGGTAAAGTGTTTATTACTGCCTCCGAGACAAATGATCAGATTGTTTTAAGGGTCAATGACACAGGAGTTGGAATTGGAAAAGAAGATATATCTCGTATTTTCGAACGTTTTTACAGAGTAGATAAAGCAAGAAGTAGGAACTCCGGAGGGACTGGCCTAGGTCTAGCGATTGTAAAGCATCTTGTCGAAGCTCATAAAGGCAAAATCGAAGTTGAAAGTAAACTAGGCCATGGGACGGTATTCATTGTAACCTTAAATAAAAATATTTCGATGTGACATTTACATTGATTTTACATTGTATTTATTAATAATTAATAAATAATTGGTATAGTTATGATGAAAACCCCTTCATCCAAGGAGTTGTCTTAAACCGGGAGTAGTTATACTTCCGGGATTTTTTATATTCAAAAATGTTTTAATTTATCTTTAAGGTGTCCATACTAGTGGATACCTTTTTATTGCACTTTAAGATCGTATAAATTGGCAGCGAGTAATCACCAATTTTAGGAATAAAGTATAAGTGCTACTTCGCCTCTTCCTAAAAGGCTTGTCAGTCGACGAGTTTTCTTTATTTGATCATATTACTTTTATAATTTTTGGGGAAATTATGAGTGTTGAATCATACATCGGAGGGTGGATACAGATGTACGAATACGAATTTGTAAAAGTTAACACGAAATCATCAAATCGTCATTATTATGATGTAGTTGGGAACTATGCTAAAAGTGGCTGGCGCCTTCATCAGGTTGTTAACAATCAGCAAGCAATAGAAGGTTCATGTGTTGAACTAATTTTTGAGCGAGAAATCGACTTAAATTAATTACAGAGGTAGTCTTACGATTCATTCTTAAAAGTCATAATTATTCAACTTTAATCTCAAGTGAATAAAAACTTTTAATATGTCTGAATCAAAGACGACCTCTTTTTCTTTTATGAATAGTTCGTGTTAAAATGTTAAGAGCAAGGAAATGAGGAAACGATTAATTTTGAAAAAGTAACCAAATAAAATTAATACATAAAAAGATAATGAGATTTGTAATAGGAAGGGGATCTATTTTGAAGAAGAAATTGGTTTTAATTGATGGGAATAGTATTGCCTATAGAGCTTTCTTTGCATTGCCTCTTTTGAGTAACGATAAAGGTGTACATACGAATGCAATTTATGGATTTACAATGATGTTAATGAAAATTCTTGAAGATGAAAAACCGACTCATATGCTTGTTGCATTTGATGCAGGGAAAACAACATTTAGACATAGTACATTTAAAGAATATAAAGGTGGAAGACAAAAGACTCCACCAGAGTTAAGTGAACAGTTTCCACTTGTTCGCCAGCTATTAGATACATACGGAATTGCACGTTATGAATTAGAGAATTATGAAGCGGATGACATTATTGGTACACTTGCAGGTCAAGCTTCTAAAGATGAATATGAAGTAAAGGTCATCTCAGGTGATCGTGATTTATTACAGCTAGTTGATGATCGTATTACAGTTAGTATGACTAAAAAGGGTATTACTGAAGTTGAAGAATATACTCCTGCAGCAATTCATGAAAAGTATGAGATTACACCTGATCAAATTATTGATATGAAAGGATTAATGGGTGATAAATCTGATAATATTCCTGGAGTTCCAGGTATTGGGGAAAAGACTGCAATTAAACTTTTAAAGCAGTTTCAAACTGTAGAAGGTCTTTATGAAAATATAGAGGAAGTAAGTGGAGCAAAGCTTCTTCAAAATTTAAGTGAAAATAAAGATCAAGCCTTAATGAGTAAACAATTGGCGACAATTAATAAAAACTCACCAATTGAATTAACGGTAAATGACACAACACTTCCAGAAGCTGATACGAATAAAGTTGCGGAATTTTTTAAATCTCTTGGATTTACATCATTATTAGCTAAATTGGACATCAAAGAATCGATTGAAGATCTAGAAGAGATTAACTATGAAGTACTAGATGCAATAGAGGAGAAACATTTAGCGAATCATTCAAGCTTAATCGTTGAGATGATCGGAGAAAATTATCATACAGAAGAAATTCAAGGATTTGGTCTTTCTAATGAAAAAGGTCATTACTTTATCCCGACAGCTGTTGGCTTAGATTCGGATTTATTTAAAAAATGGCTCGAGGATGAGCGTGTTAATAAGAATGTATATGATGCAAAAGGCGCTTATGTTGCACTGAAGTGGAGAGGAATTAATTTAAATGGTGTTAATTTCGACCCGTTACTTGCTTCATATATATATGACCCTGCCCAGTCTAATAAAGAATTTGCTGATATTGTAAATGGTAAAATAGATTTTTCAATTCAAACTGCAGAAACGATTTATGGTAAGGGTGCAAAGCAATCTAAGCCATCAGATGAAGTTTTATCTGAATATATTGTTCGTAAAACAATTGCTATTAGCAAATTAAAAGATACTTTAGAAGAACACTTGCGAAAAAATAGTCAATTTGAACTACTAACAGAATTAGAATTACCTTTAACATTTATTTTAGGTGATATGGAATTTGAAGGAGTAACAGTTAGAGAAGAGACTCTTCGTACGATGGGTTCAGAACTAGCTAATACCTTAAAAGAGCTTGAAGAGAGTATTTATGAGTTAGCCGGAGAAAAATTCAATATTAATTCACCAAAGCAATTAGGTGTTATATTATTTGAAAAGTTAAATTTACCATCTGGTAAAAAAACAAAAACTGGTTATTCGACTTCTGCTGATGTACTTGAAAAATTAGAGGCCGAACATGAAATCATTCGATCAATTCTTCACTATCGCCAAGTTGGGAAATTAAATTCTACATATGTAGAAGGTTTATTAAAAGTGATAAATGAATCAGATTCCAAGGTTCATACACGATTTAATCAAGTATTAGCACAAACTGGTCGTTTAAGTTCAATTGATCCTAACCTGCAAAACATTCCTATTCGTTTAGAAGAAGGTAGAAAAATTAGAAAAGCTTTTGTCGCATCTAAAAAAGACTGGCTGATCTTTGCTGCCGATTATTCTCAAATTGAATTAAGGGTATTAGCTCATATAGCACAAGACGATAATTTAATGGATGCATTTAAAAATGACTTCGATGTTCATACAAAGACTGCAATGGATGTTTTCCATGTTAGTTCTGATGAGGTTACAAGTAATATGAGAAGACAAGCAAAAGCTGTTAACTTTGGGATCGTATACGGAATTAGTGATTATGGATTATCACAAGGGTTAGGTATTACAAGAAAAGAAGCGTCTATATTTATTGAAAAGTACTTTGCTAGTTTTCCAAAAGTAAAAGATTATATGTCAGATATTGTTCAAAAGGCTAAACTAGATGGATTTGTAAGTACAATCTTAAATAGACGTCGTTATATTCCTGAAATTTCAAGCTCAAACTTTAATGTTCGTGGATTTGCTGAAAGAACAGCGATGAATACCCCAATTCAAGGTAGTGCTGCAGATATTATTAAAAAGGCTATGATTTTATTAGATGAGCGTCTTAAAGCAGAAAAACTTCAGGCAAAATTAATTTTACAAGTACATGATGAATTAATATTAGAAGCTCCAAAAGAAGAATTAGCAATTTTAGAAAAAATCGTAACAGAAGTAATGGAACATGCAGTCGAGCTAGTAGTGCCATTAAAGGTTGATTATAATTTTGGAGAATCTTGGTTTGAAGCAAAATAAATAGATAGGATGACTTTGTATGCCTGAATTACCAGAAGTTGAAACGGTCAGACGAACTTTACTTGATTTAATCGTTGGGAAAACAATCTCAACAGTAATCGTTTCATGGGGAAAAATAATAAAGAAACCGAATGAAGTAGATGAGTTTCAGATTTTACTAAAAGGTCAAACAGTAGATAATATAAATCGTCGAGGTAAGTTTCTACTATTTCAATTAAGTGATTTTACACTTGTTTCACATTTAAGAATGGAAGGGAAATTTCGCGTGTTCCCAGCGGAAGAACCTGTAGCACCTCATACTCATGTTCGATTCCTATTCGAAGATGGAACAGAACTTAGGTATCAAGATGTTCGTAAATTTGGCACAATGCATTTATTTATTAAAGGTGAGGAGAATGAAGGACCACCACTTGCTAAATTAGGTCCAGAGCCATTTTCTGCTGAATTTACTGCTGATTATTTAAGAAAAAAGCTTGAAAATACAAACCGAAAAATTAAAGTCGTTTTATTAGATCAGGAATTAGTAGTCGGTTTAGGTAATATTTATGTTGATGAGGTTTTATTTAGGGCTAAGATTCATCCAGAAACACCTGCATCATCATTAAAGCCTAAACAAATAAAAATACTTGCCGAATCCATTACAGCAACTTTACAAGAGGCTGTGGATTTAGGTGGAAGCACAATTCGTTCTTATGTAAATTCACAAGGTCAAATAGGAACTTTTCAAGATATCATTAAAGTATATGGTAGAAAGGGTTTAGAGTGTCATAATTGCGGCCAACCAATAGAAAAAATAAAAGTTGGTGGCAGAGGTACTTCTTTTTGCCCGGTCTGTCAGCCTAAAAAAAATTAACATAAGGTTCCTTTCTTTCATACTATATCAAGAGTACGAAAGAGAGGGGCCTATTTTTATGGTAAATATGCTATCATTAATACTACTAGCATGCGCACTAAGCTTAGATAGTTGCAGTGTTGGGTTTACTTATGGACTTCGAAAAGTAAAAATTCCTTTAAAATCAATCATTACAATTGCAGCTTGTTCAGGGATCATATTAATGACATCCATGGGGATTGGGCATGCAATTACAGACTTTTTTTCACCGATAATAGCAAAAAGAATCGGAGGATTTGTACTTGTATGTATAGGATTATGGGTACTTTTTCAATTTTACCGATCAAATAAAGGATCAAATATAGAAGAAAAGAATGAGATAGAAGATAAAGGGATTGACTGGGAATTTGAGATTCTAGGTGTTGTCGTAAAAATTTTAAAGAAGCCTACAACTGCAGACATAGATCGTTCAGGTAGTATTAATGGATTGGAAGCGATGTTACTTGGGTTTGCACTTTCACTTGATGCCTTTGGGGCTGGTATAGGTGCATCATTACTTGGATTTTCTCCGCTATTGACGGCAATCGTAACATCTACTGCAAGTGCTTTATTCTTATTATTTGGTATGAAATTAGGAAATGTGTTATCGAAAACATTGTGGCTTCAAAAGTTAACCTTTTTACCAGGTGTTTTTTTAATATTAATTGGATTAATGAAGATGTAATAAAAATAATGAAAGAGTGTATCCGAATGGATTTATTCCATTTGGTCCTCTTTATCTAGTGTAAGGAGAATAAAAGATGGGTAAAATTTTTGGATTAACTGGTAGCATTGCAAGTGGAAAAAGTACAGTTTCCAATTACTTAAAGGAATTAAATGTTCCAATTGTTGATGCAGACGTAATTGCAAAAGAAGTGGTTGAAATTGGACAACCTGCATATAAAAAAATTGTTGAGGCTTTCGGAAGTGAGGTTCTTTTAAATTCTGGTGAAATTAATCGACCAATTCTCGGAAGTATTATTTTTAATAATAAAGAAAAGCGCTTACAACTTAATGAAATAGTACATCCAGAAGTAAGACGTGAAATGAAAGAACAAGCTGATCGATACATAAAAGAAGGTGAACCACTGGTTATTTTAGATATCCCTCTTTTATATGAGGGTAACTCAATTGAATTAGTGGAAAAAGTAATTGTAGTGACAGTGTCGGAAGAAAATCAACTAAAGCGTTTGATGAATCGTAATGGTTTATCGAAAGAGGATGCACTTTTACGTATTGCGTCTCAAATACCAGTTAAAGAAAAAGCAGCACGAGCTGACTATGTAATAGATAACAATGGTGACTTTGAGGATACAAAAAGACAGGTTAAAGACCTATTAAATAAAATTATTTCGTAAAATAATGTAAATAGTTTAACCAAAATTCAACTTATGTGTTATACTAATTGCAGGGATATAATAAACAGTATAACTTAATTGGGGGTTTACTTATGGTAAATGTAGCAATAAATGGATTTGGTCGAATTGGACGCATGGTTTTCCGTCAAGCAATTAAAAATGGAGATTATAATATCGTTGCAATTAATGCAAGTTATCCTTCTGAAACTTTAGCGCACTTAATTAAATATGATACAGTTCATGGCAAGTTTGATGGTGAAGTAATTGCAAATGCAGATCATTTAATCGTTGATGGTAAGCGTGTGGAATTAATTAGTGAAAGAAATCCTGAGTTACTTCCATGGAACGAGCTTAATGTTGATATAGTTATTGAAGCAACAGGAAAATTTAATGATGCTGAAAAAGCAAAAATGCACATTACTGCTGGAGCTCAAAAAGTAATTTTAACAGCACCTGGTAAAAATGAAGATATCACAGTAGTAATTGGCGTAAATGATGATAAATTAGACCTAGAAAATCATCACATTATTTCAAACGCATCTTGTACAACTAACTGTTTAGCGCCAGTTGTAAAAGTATTAGATGAGCAATTTGGAATTGTTAATGGATTAATGACAACTGTTCACTCATTTACAAATGATCAAAAAAATATTGATAATCCACATAAAGATTTACGTCGTGCACGTGCTTGCAGTCAATCAATTATTCCAACAACTACAGGTGCAGCAAAAGCATTATCTAAAGTACTTCCACATTTAAATGGTAAGTTACATGGTATGGCTTTACGTGTTCCTACTCCAAACGTATCACTTGTTGACTTAGTTGTTGACTTAAAGAGAGAAGTAACTGTTGAAGAAATTAATGAAGTATTTGAAACAGCTTCTAAAGGTTCAATGCACGGAATTATCGAATATTGTAACGAGCCATTAGTATCAATTGATTTTAATACAAATACACACTCTGCAATTATCGATTCTCTTTCTACAATGGTAATCGATGGTACAAAAGTTAAAGTATTAGCTTGGTATGATAATGAGTGGGGCTACTCAAGACGCGTAGTTGACTTAGTGTCAATCGTTGCATCTAAAATAAAAAAGCTTGAAACTGTTTAATTAAAATATTGTACTTATAAAAAATTGTAAACGAATACAAAAGACTAACTAGTTTATCTGGTTAGTCTTTTTGAAGTTGTATAACACATTAATGAGAAATGTGAATTTATGACTATACTTAAATGTAATACGTGACTTAATATCTAATAATGAAGAACGTTGATTTCCATTACAAGAGTCGCACTTTACAATACATATTTAACCACATATAACCCCAAAAAAATATGTACCCTTGTTTCCTTGCTATACATGTATTTATCGCACTTTTAGACTTATTTTCTTCACAATTAATTCAGTAAATAACAAAAAAATAAAATTTATCTTGCAATTCAAATTTAAAAAAAGTATACTAACTTTCGTGAACTTCTAAAAGTATAACTAATTACTTAAAGGGTTAGGACCTCTTTGGACTAACTTTCCCCCGTGGTAGTTGATCATACTTTCGCAATAGAAGTCATGACAAATTATTTTAAGGGGGAAATGAATATGGATACTATGGGTCGTCACGTCATTTCAGAATTATGGGGTTGTAATACAGAAAAATTAAATGATATGAAATTTATTGAGGAAACTTTTGTTGATGCTGCGTTACGCTCTGGTGCAGAAGTTCGTGAAGTTGCTTTTCACAAGTTCGCTCCTCATGGCGTTAGTGGTGTCGTAATCATTTCAGAATCACACTTAACTATTCACAGTTTTCCTGAGCATGGTTATGCAAGTATCGATGTTTACACTTGCGGTGATAGAATTGATCCGAATGTAGCTGCAAACTTTATCGCTGAAGCTTTAGAAGCTGATACTCGCGAAAACGTTGAGTTACCAAGAGGAATGGGTCCCATTCAAGTTGATAATGTAAAAGTTGTAAATGGTAACTAAAAAGAATTGAGAGAGGTGAATTTTCATCTCTCTTTTTTGTTTTTGCTAAACTACCATACCCGAAAAATAGATTAGCTTAATGCTTCTTCAAGGTTAGCGGATTAGATTGTCTAAACAATCTAGCTTTTAATAGCCTTCTGGAGAATGAACTAGCTTTACATAGTGAAAAATATTTCCATTAACATAAAATAATGAAATTTCATTGGTCATGAAAAATAGGCTTTGTGACTTTTAAGAAATAAACTTTAGTTTATTTTGAATTTGTTATAGTATAGAGTTATAATAGTACGTTTAAACAATTAAGTGTTTGGAGTTGAACTATAACGATGAGATGTCCAACGTGTAACTTTAATGGGACAAGAGTACTTGATAGTAGACCAGTAGATGAAGGTCGTTCAATTAGAAGAAGACGTGAATGTGAAGAATGTCAGCATCGTTTTACAACTTTTGAGCGAGTTGAAGATAATCCTATTTTAGTTGTAAAAAAAGAGGGAGCTCGTGAGGAATTTAGTAAAGATAAGATGTTAAGGGGACTGATCAAAGCGTGTGAAAAACGCCCTGTCTCTTTATCTCAGCTAGAAGATATTATTCATAGCATTGAAAAAGAACTGAAAAATAGTGGCACATCAGAAGTTCCGAGTGAAGTTCTAGGTGAAATGGTCATGGAGCATTTATCTAAAGTAGATGAAGTTGCATACGTACGATTTGCGTCAGTTTATCGTCAATTTAAAGATATTAATGTATTCATTGATGAATTAAAAGATTTAATTAACAAAGAGCGAGGTAAAGACGAATAATACTTCGCTCTTTTGATACAAGAAAGGAATGTTTGAATGTCTATTGATAAGCAACACTGGATGGATGTTCTACCTGCGGATCCTTATACTGTAATGGCAGCTGGGTATTTACATAATTTTCATAGGCAAGTATTGACGATGTTGTATCAACCAATAATTGGTAGTCAAGCTTTAAGTTTATATATGACGCTTTGGAGTGAATGTGAACAAACGGACCTTAATCCTAATACGTTAACACATCATTCTTTAATGCTTGGAATGAAAAGTAATTTAAAATCAATTTATGAACAAAGATTAATCCTTGAAGGAATTGGCTTACTTAAAGTTTATGAAGGATTTGAAAATAGTACAAAAAAGCTTCTATATGAGCTTCAATCTCCGCTAGATCCTCATTCTTTTTTCGAAGACCCTATCCTAAATATCTTTCTGTTTAAAACAATTGGAAAAACACAATATCAACGAACTAAAACCTTTTTTAGTAGACAGGCATTTTCGAAAGAAGGGTTTCGTGAGATTTCACGTTCATTTGATTCGGTATTCCAAGCAATTACAGTTGAGCAATTAAATGAAATTCAGCAAAGTAATGATCTTTCTACGTCAAATGATCGTAGAATTTTACAAGACAATCAGCCAATTAAAATATCTGTCAAAATGGAAGAGTTTGACTATGCGTTATTTTTGGATGGACTTTCTGATTCTTTTGTTCCAAAAAGAGCATTTACTACAGAAGTAAAGGAAACGATTTTAAAACTTGCATTTTTATATGGAATAAATCCAATTCAAATGAAAACGATTGTTATGCGCTCATTAAATGAAGATAATAAAATCAATATTGAGACGCTTCGACTTGAAGCAAGAGACTGGTATCAATTCCAACATCATGAAGCTCTGCCTACGATTGTGGAAAAGGTTCAACCCATTCAGCATAGACAAATGGGCAATGAGGAACCATCAACTCAAGAAGAAAAATTAATTCATTGCTTCGAAACAATTTCTCCTCGCAGGTACCTAAAGGAGATATCGGGTGGAGCTGAACCAAGTGAAGCTGATTTGAAAATTATCGAAGAGATTATGATTGATCAAAAGCTTCTACCTGGAGTCGCAAATGTGTTAATTGACTATGTAATGATTCGTTTAGATAAAAAGCTTTCTAGAAATTACGTAATTAAGATAGCGAGTCATTGGGCGAGAAAAGGAGTAACAACCGTTAAACAGGCTATGGATCTTGCCCGTAAAGAGTTTGAAGAAACTAAACAGAGTGCAACTGCTGCTAAAACTCGCTCAAGTAATAGACGAAATAAATCAATTCGAACTGAGATTGTACCTGACTGGCTTCAATCGAGTGAGTCGAATGATTCACAGACTGCACCAGCAACAATCAATAACCAAAATGATTCTTCGATAGATGAAGAACGAAAACGATTAGAAAAAGAACTAGAAATGTTTAAAAATAAAAAGAAACGTTAAATGGGAGGACGCTAATGGAACCTATTCAAAACGCATTTAGTGCATTAATGAAAAATAAACAATTCCAAGACACATTTCAAAAAATGCGACAAGAAGTCCGTAGTCACCCAAAAATAATTTCATTTTTAGCTGAGCATAAAAATGAAATTACGGATCAAATGATTGATAGTAGCCTAGTTAAGCTATATGAGTATATTGGACAAAGTGTAAATTGTGAAGATTGCCCATCTTTTAATGAATGTAAAAATATGGTGCATGGTTATCATCCTCATTTGATGATTCAAGGAAAACGAATTGATGTTCAATATGATCGTTGTCCGAATGGTGTGAAAAATGATAAACGGAAAAAACATGAGTCATTAATAAAATGTATGTACTTACCAAAGGATGTTCTTCAAGCTTCTATGTCAAACTTGTCTTTAGAAGACCCTGGACGTTTTGAAGCAATTTCTGCTGCTAGACAGTTTATTATGAATTATGAAAAAGGAAAAATGGCTCAAGGTTTATATTTACATGGTCCGTTTGGGGTTGGAAAAACGTTTATTCTTGGTGCTATAGCAAATGAACTAGCAGAGGAAGAAATAACTTCAATGCTCGTATATTTACCTGAATTTTTACGAGAACTAAAAAGCTCTATTAGTGATGGCACATTAGAGGAAAAAATTGAAGTTGTAAAAAAAGTGGAAGTTCTTATGTTAGATGATATTGGTGCAGAGCAAATGTCTAGTTGGGCAAGAGATGAAATATTAGGTACAATTCTGCAATACCGCATGCTAGAAAAATTGCCTACCTTCTTTACATCTAATGCTGATTTAAATCAATTAGAGCATCACTTAACATATTCTCAACGTGGAGAAGAAGAAAGGGTTAAAGCAGCACGTATTGTAGATCGTGTTAAGTTTTTAGCCAAACCAGTTAAAATTTCTGGTTCAAATTTAAGACATTCATAAAAAAATCAAAAAATGGCGTAAAATCACAAATTACTAAGTGATTTTGCGTCATTTTTTAATTATTTCTTTAATATATATAGGACTAGGTGGTGCTAGAAAGGGGGGAACAGGGTGATTGAAATTTTTTTCAATGAACCCATTGACGCAGCTTATGTCTACGAACGATTACAAAAACGCTTAAAAAAGCAATCGAGACCATACATTTTAAGAAGACACAAAATCAATACAATTTTAATCACATTTCCTCAAAACACTGAAGATTTAATAAAAAGTATTTTAGTTCCGACACTAGTACAATTTATTTTACTTCAAAAAGAAGATAAGTGGATTCAATCCATTTTACATACATCTTTTTTCTATGAGGAAGACGAGCAAAGTCAAATCATACCGATCGCACAATCATTATTAAGAGGAACTAGAAGAAGCATACCAAACCAGAAAAAAATTAGACGAAGTAAGAATTTAGTTTCATATGCACTTTCTGAGTACTTAAAAGATGGAGTAAATTTTAGCTTTGATTCTTTTATTACATTTCGTTTGAAGGAATATTATAAGCAGTTAGCTTATGTTTGTGAAATTGCAATAGATGAGTACAAATTAGAAAACGAATACCAGAATCTTATTGAGAATCTAAGACAGCAGGTACTTAAAACGGATGCGCTTATTCCTCAAGTGCATATCGTGTTTGACGGAAAATTTAGCGTATATGATCATCTATTTTTACCGCTTACTAAAGATGTATTAAAAGAATATGGCAAACAAGTGGAAAATAGAGAGTATATTGATAACGAATTAATTTTGCCCTTAACGGCAATTGCACCTAAAAGAATTCATTTATACACTTCATCAGTCGATATTTCATTAATCATTACACTTCAAAATATCTTTCAAGAACGAGTCCTAATACATACATTACAAGAGTTTTCACAGGAAAAATTGAAATGAAAATTTATAATTTAAAAAAGCATTGTCATAAATAAGTTTCTTTGATATAATAAATTTCGTTGCAAACAAAGCATACGTATATTGACAACATCATGTCGCTATGTTATAGTAACGAAAGAAAAGAATACTTATTTGTTGAAGAAGAAGCACCCGCTTCTCACCTGGATGACGCTACAAGGCTGTTATCAGGTAACAGAATCATTAATTACTTTGATACTGTCAGTGTGGGTGTATTTATATACCCACACTTTTTTGTTGGGTTATGATTGCTTCAACGATACAAATTAAGATCATTCTTACAATACCTTGGAGGTGTTTTACTATTAGCAAAGACATGATGGTAAACGATGGAATTCGTGCTCGTGAAGTTCGATTAATTGGTCCTAACGGAGATCAACTTGGAATCAAGACAAAACAAGAGGCTCTTGAGTTAGCTTCGAATGTTAATCTTGATCTAGTGATGGTAGCACCAACGGCAAAACCACCTGTATGTCGAATTATGGACTACGGAAAATTCCGTTTCGAGCAACAAAAGAAAGACAAAGAGAGCCGTAAAAACCAAAAAATTATTAGCATGAAAGAAGTTCGTTTAAGTCCTACAATTGATGAACATGACTTTAACACAAAGCTTCGTAATGCAATTAAGTTCTTAGAAAAAGGCGATAAAGTTAAAGCGTCTATTCGATTCAAAGGACGCGCTATTACGCATAAGGAAATTGGACAACGAGTACTTGATCGTTTCTCAACTGCTTGTGCAGAAGTTGCAACTGTTGAGTCACATCCAAAAATGGACGGTCGTAGTATGTTCTTAGTCTTAGCACCTAAAAACGAAAAGTAATTTATTTGAGGAGGAAACACGATATGCCTAAAATGAAAACTCACCGTGGTTCAGCAAAACGTTTTAAAAAGACTGGATCAGGTAAATTAAAACGTGGTCGTGCATACACAAGCCACTTATTCGCTAACAAATCTACAAAAGCAAAACGTAAATTACGTAAAGCTTCATTAGTAAGCAAAGGCGATTTCAAACGTATCCGCTTTATGCTTACAAACATGAAATAAGAACGATAAACGTATTAGATAGATATCTAGGAGGGAAACAATATGCCAAGAGTTAAAGGCGGTACAGTTACACGCGCTCGTCGTAAAAAGGTTATTAAATTAGCAAAAGGTTATTACGGTTCTAAACATACATTATTCAAAGTTGCAAACCAACAAGTTATGAAATCATTAATGTATGCTTACCGTGACCGTCGTCAAAAGAAACGTGATTTCCGTAAATTATGGATCACTCGTATCAACGCGGCTGCTCGTATGAACGGACTTTCTTACAGCCGTTTAATGCACGGATTAAAATTAGCAGGTATCGAAGTTAACCGTAAAATGTTAGCTGACCTAGCTGTTGCTGACGAAAAAGCATTTGCTGAATTAGCAAACGCTGCAAAAGCTAACTTAAAATAAATTCGTTTAAAAAATCCTTAACATTTGTTAAGGATTTTTTTCACTTTAAAGTATAAATTGGCAACGAGGAAGTTAATTCGACGTGGTATCCAATTTTAGGAATAAAGTATAAGTGCAACTAAACCTCTGTCTTCGCCTTAAGGCTTGCCAATCGGCAAGTTTTCTTTATTTGAATAGATTTCTTAAACGAAACTAAATTCTTTTTTCATGTTATTAACGTTTGATTCATGACAATATTTTGTGAAACCAGAAGGAAATGAAAACTCTTTTTCTAATGAATTTATTTCTGCCTCATTATTATTCTGTATAGCTTTTTGAAGTCTTTTTAAGTAACTTCTACCTAGCTCAATTCGAGTAGCAATCTCTTCTTTATTTGATGAAACTTGACCGTGGCCTGGAACTAACAATGATAATTCAAACTTATTAATTAGTTCTTCTGCCTTATCTAAAGTATTGTAATAGCTTTTTACACTATCAAATACAATCGGAAGTTCAAAATCAGATAAATAATCACCTGTAACCCATATTCCTAAATTTTCAATATAAAGAAATAAACCATCTTTCGTATGTCCAGGAGAATGATAAAATTTTAATGTTGTCTGCCCGATTTTTATTTCCTGACCATCTTCACTAATCATTAAATCAATTTTTGGAAATTGTATTGGCCAGGCATGATTAATATAATTATCATTGTAAAATTGACGGATTTTTGAAAGTTTAATATCTTTTTCAGGATGGTTATGTAAATTTTCGCTTCCAATAGTCTTAGCATTAGGAAAAGCATAATAACCTATAATGTGATCAAAATCTCCATGTGTAAAGTATAAATAAATTGGTCGTTCATTTTTAATTGATTCAACAAATTCCTTTATCTCATTTATTTCATGAGGTAACCAAGTTGGATCCACAATAATGATACAATCGTCGGTTGCTACAACGGTTGAGTTTGTTTGAAATAATGCACTTTGAAATACTGTAATATTGTCATTTTGAAATAAAATCATTGAATTACTCCTTTAATAATTTTTAGAAAATTATGTTGATACTTAATATTGTATCAAATAATAGAAAAAACCTTAATTAATTAACTACAAATGTGTCAGTTCATTAAGGTTATAACTATTTACAATGACTATCTTGGAAAGAAATTTGGCTTAAGCGTTGTATCATCGTATCGTTTATGAAAGACATGAGTTGTAGCAGGCGACATAGGCGGAATTAGCCACTTCCAATTACCTGTTAACTCTCGGCCACATGATTCTTCTTGTTTTTCAAATTGAAGAAATTGCTGTGCGGCAGAATGGTGATCAACAATACTAACACCATTTTTTTTATATGAATATAAAACGGCAATATTTAATTCAACTAGCGCACGATCTTTCCAAAGTGTACTGTTTCTTTTCGTATCTTGACCGATAATTTTTGCTACTTTAGGCAACAGATTGAAACGAAATTCATCAGCAAAATTTCGAGCACCGATTTCAGTTCCCATATACCATCCATTAAATGGGGCAGCACTATAAGATATACCACCAATCTCTAGAGTCATATCTGATATCATCGGAACAGCATACCATTTAGTATTTAGAGGGGAAAAGTCATAATCAGGATGCTCGATCGGTACTTCGAGTACGATTTCATTAGGGATCGTAAAATAGTTTGGTTCATGATTGTCTAAAGAATAAACAATGGGCAAAATATCGAAATTAGTACCATTTCCTTTCCAACCAAGACTCTCACATTCCTTTGTAAACTCGATCGATTTTGGGTCTCCAATTATTCCATTTTCTGTTTCGTAGCCAGCATATCGGATCAACTGGTGATTATGGATTTTAAGAGTATTATTTGTTCCTAGATTTGGTTTAAAAATTGTAATTGTAGGTAGAATCTTACCTGAATTTGTAGCATAGCTTATATGATGCAATATTTCGTGCTCTATACTTTTATCATCGTTAATATGGCGAGCATCTAAAACATGAAGCTTATCCCAAAATAGTCTACCGATACAGCGGTTACTATTGCGCCACGCCATTTTTGCACCGTGCTCTAGTTCCTCATAAGTATGAGAGTAAACACCAGTATCTCGAATTTCAGCTTCGATACTTTTTAATCGTTTTTCTATTTGTTCGGATTTATCGAGTTCTTTATAGCATTGTGATATAAAGGAAAATGCTTCTTTATATAAAGCGGAAGTTGTTATCATATTAATCTCCAAATGGTTAATTTAAAAAACTAGTAATAATTTATAAGCTTCATTATTATACCCCACAAATAATTTGGAGAAAATTAATATAAAATTTATATGTTTTAATACGAGGGCTGAAGAACTATCTAAAAATTTTGTCAAAAGGAATCCCGAATTGTATAATGTTATATGTACATAATCTTAATTAAAAAAAGGATGGATGAGTTTGTCTACTTTAGATGCAAAGTTACAAATGTTAAAAGAATTAACGGATGCAAACGGCGTAGCTGGATTTGAACATGAACCACGTGAAGTAATGAGAAAATATATTACACCACTTGCTGATGAGGTTGTAACTGATAATTTAGGAAGCTTAATAGCAGTTAAAACCGGAGACCCAAATGGTCCAAGAATTGAAGTTGCTGGACATCTTGATGAAGTTGGATTTATGGTTACACAAATTGATGACAAAGGATTTTTACGTTTTCAAACAATTGGTGGCTGGTGGTCACAAGTAATGCTTGCACAGCGTGTTACCATTTCAACAAAAGAAGGTAATATTACAGGTATTATTGGTTCGAAACCACCTCATATTATGAGTGCAGAAGCAAGAAGAAAAGTAGTAGATATTAAGGATATGTTTATTGATATCGGTGCTTCAAGTAAAGAAGAGGCATTAGAATTTGGGGTTCGTCCTGGGGACCAAGTTGTTCCGTATTTTGAATTCCAAACGATGAAAAATGAAAAATTATTATTAGCAAAAGCATGGGATAACCGTATCGGTTGTGCGATTGCAATTGACGTTTTAGAACAATTACAAGGCCAAACACATCCAAATATTGTATTTGGAGTTGGAACAGTACAAGAAGAAGTAGGACTTCGTGGAGCAAAAACATCTACATATAAAATTGAGCCAGATATCGGTTTTGCATTAGATGTCGGTGTTGCAGGTGACATGCCAGGTGTATCTGAAAGAGAAGCACAAGGTAAATTAGGCAAAGGCCCACAAATCGTTTTATATGATGCATCAATGGTGTCTCATAAAGATTTACGTGAATTTGTAGTAAATGTTGCAGATGAAATTGGAATTCCATATCAATATGAATCCATGCCTGGCGGAGGAACTGACGCTGGTTCAATGCATCTTACTATGAAAGGTGTTCCAGCATTAGCAATCACAATACCAACGAGATATATTCATTCTCACTCTGGTATCCTTCATCGTGATGACTATGAAAATACCGTAAAATTAATCGTAGAAGTAATCAAACGATTAGATCGCGATACAGTAGAGCGTTTAACATATAACTAAGAAAAATCAATCCCTCATTAATTGAGGGATTTTTTTGTAGTTTTAAATTGAACTTGTTTACTAACATATATGAGTAACTAAATACCAAGATTTAGCGGTTATAGTACCTCATGAAACCCTTATGAGTAACTAAATACCAAGATTTAGCGGTTATAGTACCTCATGAAGCACTTATGAGTAACTAAATCTCACCATCTTGCTTTTTTACATCCTCATGAATCTTACCTGAGTATGTAATTTTCATATCTCTGAAAAAACCTCATTTATTAAGGTCTTTTCGCTTCTTCTACTTACCTAACCAACCTGATTTTCCCACTTTTTTCTTCTTGAACGTTATCGAACTGAAACAAATTGTATTATTCCTATAACTAGTTTGAAATAGTTTTGTCACATCTTATTGTTATCATGAATGCACGCTTTTCAAATAAGGATACTCGGAAATAGAGTTTGAAAAATGGTTTCTTACGGGAATTTTTAAAGCTAATAAATAAAATTTAGACTCCAATTTTGTAAATGGAGTTTCTTAAGGAGCCAAGACTTAATTAGTACTTGGCTGATTTTTTTTATAGAGAGAATCCTTATTTACTATATGAAGAAGCAAAATAAATATAAGTTTTGAGGTGAGTTAATGAAAGCAAAAGTTAAAGTGAATAACGTAACCAAGGTTTTCGGTAAGTCTCCAAAAAACGCCATAAAGTTACTAGAAAAGGGATATTCAAAAAAGCAAATTTTAGAGCAGACAAACTCAACAATCGGGGTAAATAATGCAAGCTTTGAAATATTCCCAGGAGAAATTTTTGTAGTAATGGGTTTGTCAGGTAGTGGTAAATCGACCTTGATTCGAATGCTTAATCGTTTAATTGAACCAACTACTGGGCAAATCTTGATCGATGATGAGGACATTGTAAAAATGAATCCTCAGCAGTTAAGAGATGTTCGTCGTAAAAAAATTAGTATGGTATTTCAAAATTTTGCTTTGTTCCCACACAAGACAATTCTTGAAAATACGGAATATGGTTTAGAAGTACAAAATATTTCACAGGAAGAAAGAACTGAAAAAGCTTTGAAGTCATTAGAAATAGTTGGCTTAAAAGGTTATGAGCATCAGTTCCCATCACAATTAAGTGGTGGTATGCAACAACGTGTTGGCCTTGCAAGGGCACTAACAAGTGACACGGATATTTTATTAATGGATGAAGCATTTAGTGCGCTCGATCCATTAATTCGTAAAGATATGCAGGACGAATTATTAGAACTGCAAGAGACGATGAAAAAAACGATTATATTTATTACACATGACCTTGATGAAGCCCTTCGTATTGGAGACAGGATTGCTCTTATGAAAGATGGTAACATAATGCAAATTGGTTCTCCTGAGGAGATTATGGTAAATCCAGCCAATGAATATGTTGAACGATTTGTAGAAGATGTAGATCTATCAAAAGTATTAACGGCGGCTCATGTGCAGAAGCGTGCTGAAAGAATTACGCCTGACCGTGGACCACGTGTAGCTTTACAAGTAATGAGAGACCAAGGATATTCAAGTATATTTGTGGTTGATCGTAGACAAAAGCTACTTGGAGCAATTACTGCTGATGATGCTTCAAATGCTCTTATTAAAAATAAATCGGTAGAGGAAGCTATGCAGAAGGAAATTGTGTCTGTTTATGAAGATACTTTATTAACAGATGTAATTGGAGCACTTGCAACTTCTGAACTACCATTAGCAGTTATAGATAAAAATGATCGATTAAAAGGTGTCATTATCCGTGGAGCAGTAATCGGTGCTTTAGCGGGTAAAACAGACGATTTAAATATAAAGGGAGGTTAAACATATGGGTATTCCAAAAATTCCATTAGCAGAATGGATTGATAAAATTGTCGATTTAATCATTAAAACTTTCCATCCTCTATTTGGCGCAATAACCAACATCACAGAAACCCTTTTAAATAACCTTGTTAAAGTTTTAGGAATTGGCCCATCTATTATTCTAATCATATTAATTTCATTACTTGCTTTTTATACAAGTAGGTGGACAGTTGGACTGTTTACGTTACTTGGCTTGTTATTAATCGATAATCTTGGACTTTGGGATGCTACAGTTGATTCGTTAGCATTGATCTTATCATCAATCGTTATAACGGTTGTAATTGGAATTCCTTTAGGGATTTGGACGTCTCAAAACGATCGAGTGAAACAAGTGATTACACCAATACTAGACTTTATGCAAACAATGCCAGCATTTGTCTATTTAATTCCAGCAATACTCTTTTTCGGAATTGGTGTAGTTCCTGGTATTTTAGCTTCTGTCATTTTTGCAATTCCACCAACAATACGATTAACCAATTTAGGTATACGAGAGGTTCCAAATGATTTAATAGAGGCATCTAACGCTTTTGGATCAACAACGTGGCAAAGACTCTTTAAAGTACAGCTACCTTTAGCAGCACCTACCATTTTAGCTGGTATAAATCAAAGTATTATGCTTGCATTATCAATGGTAGTTATTTCATCACTAGTAGGTGCTCCAGGATTAGGTGCAGAGGTTTATCGAGCTGTAACCCAGATTAAGGTAGGGGAAGGATTCGAGGCAGGAATATCAATTGTTATCGTAGCAATTATTCTGGATCGAATTTCTCAAAATCTTCGTCAACCTGCTTATGGGAAAAAATTTGCAAAAAAATATGTTTATGGATTTACTGTATTAATCTTTTGTATTTCGGCCATTTCAGTTGCCTTTGCAGGTGGCAAAGATCAAAAAACAGCTTCAAATAAAATAGGTGCCGGGGTTAATTTTGAGATTACCGGAATTGATCCAGGAGCTGGGTTAATGAAAGCAACTGAAAAAGCGATGAAGGATTACGATTTAAAGGATTGGACTTTAAAAGAAGGATCTTCAGCTGCGATGACTGCTGAATTGAAAAAAGCGTATGAAAATAAAGAACCTATAATCGTTACAGGATGGACACCCCACTGGATGTTTTCAAAATATAAATTAAAGTATTTAGAAGATCCAAAAGGGTCATTTGGTAAGGATGAAGAAATTCATACAGTGGTTAGAAAAGGATTAAAAGAAGACTCTCCTGGTGCGTACAAGATTTTAGATAACTTTTCATGGAAACCTTCTGATATGGAAGAAGTGATGAGTGATATTCAAGAAGGTGCGAAACCTGAGAATGCAGCGACGAAATGGATTAAAAAGCATCAAGATCAAGTAAATAATTGGACGAAGGATTCTACAAAAGGAAATGGCGAAAAAATTAGTCTCGTTTATGTTTCATGGGAATCTGAAGTTGCCAGTACAAATGTGATTGGAAAAGTACTTGAAAACCAAGGCTATGACGTAACATTAAAACAGGTTGAGGCAGGACCGATGTTTGCTGGTATCTCAGATGGAAGTGCAGATGCAATGGTCGCAGCTTGGCTTCCGACAACTCATCAAGATTATATGAATGAGTATAAAAAACAATTGGTTGATCTTGGACCGAATTTAAAAGGGACAAAATTAGGCTTAGTCGTACCAGAATATATGAAGATTAATTCGATCGAGGATTTAAAAGGCAAAACGAAATAATCAAAATAAAAGGACTAACGAAAAGTTAGTCCTTTTCTATGTTTTTAACAGATTAGTTTAGTGGCTTACTCCATTTTCTAAAACTGTAAGTAGTTCATGCTTTTGATTTTCAGAAGCGTGATTCCAAAAAACTTCGAGAAGTACACCTAAACCTGGTAATACTTTTTCTTCACCACTTTGAATAGCATCTACAATTGTTGCTTCTAATTGATCACTTTTATTACCTGAAATATTGTGAAGAACTGCTCCGCGAATATTAAAATTCATTTGGATTCTCCTTTCATATTAAGCTTTATGTAGTATTTGTAAACGGAAACGATTTTATGTATGATAAACTCATATGAGATACGATGAAAGGTAAAGGAAACTTATGAAACAAATTGATTCCATACAAAATAATTCTGTAAAGGCTTGGAAAAAGCTACATACTAAAAAAGGAAGAGATAAAGCTAAACAATATATCGTAGAAGGTTTTCACTTAGTCGAGGAGGCAATTAAGCAAGATGCACCGATTCTTCATTTATTAATTAGTGAAGAGATTGACTTACCTTCTAATTTTTCGACAGGGTCATTTGAAATTACGTATATATCTAAAGAGGTTAGCAAGGAATTAAGCGAAACAGAAACATCTCAAGGTATTTTTGCAATTATTGAATTTTCTTTTGTTAGAATTGATTTTGAGAAAGTGTCAAAATTATTATTAATTGATGAAGTTCAAGATCCAGGGAATGTTGGAACAATGATTCGAACAGCGGATGCGGCTGGTTTTGATGGGGTTATTTTAGGTTCGGGTACAAGTGACCTATATAATGCTAAAACAATTCGATCCACGCAAGGATCATTATTCCATTTACCAATATTACGTGGTGATTTAGTTGAAGCAGTTTCTAATTTAAAAGATAAAGGATTAACTGTTTACGGAACATCTCTTCAAAATGCAAAACCATTTAATGAAGTAAACGTTACAAATCGTTTTGCCATTATTGTAGGAAATGAAGGTAAAGGTGTGAATTCAACATTACTTTCATTAACTGATGAAAATCTATATATACCGATTTACGGTAAAGCTGAATCATTAAACGTTGGTATTGCAGCAGGGATTCTAATGTATAGTCTGTAAAAAATAATAGAAGCCTAATTTGAGCATTCTAGGTCAGTAAAAATGATTCAATCATTTAGTAAATAATTATGTTGAGCAGTTGCATTAATTGAAAAAAATCAATATAATTAATTAAGAAAATTTAATACATAAAAAGCAATGACAGAGAATAGTAAATTTGAATCTCTATTTAGGGAAAAGGTGCCGTAGACTGTAAGCACTTTTATAGTAGACCAAATTGAATTCACCTCTTGAGCTAGCGCCGGGACCATTTTTAAATGTAAAGGCGACTCGGTCTATCTAAGTAGATCGTTATATGAATGAAGTGAGCAGTTAGTTTTTTGTAACATAATAACTGTTAATTAGGGTGGTACCGCGATCAATCCTCGTCCCTTTTTTGGGAGCGAGGTTTTTTTATGTTTAAATTTATGAAATTGAATAGGAGGATTATTCATGCAAGAGCGTTTAGTTTCTTTACAATCAGAAGCGATTAAGCAAATAGAAGAAGCAACAGATTTAAAAGTATTAAATGAAATAAGAATTGCCTATCTAGGGAAAAAAGGTCCGATTACTGAGGCAATGAAAGCAATGAAGGATTTAACTCCTGAAGAGCGCCCTAAAATGGGAGCTGTAGCTAATGAAGTACGTGCGGCAATCCAAGAAAAACTTGAAGCAAAGCAAGTTGTATTAGAACAAAATGCAATTAATGAAAAATTAGAAAGTGAATCAATTGACGTAACACTTCCAGGAAGACCAGTTCATGCAGGTGGAGCTCATCCATTAAGAGCGGTTATTCAAGAAATTGAAGATTTATTTATTGGAATGGGATATGAAATCGCAGAAGGTCCAGAAGTAGAAAAAGATTATTATAATTTCGAAGCATTAAATTTACCAAAAGGTCATCCAGCACGTGATATGCAGGATTCATTTTATATTTCTGAAGAAACATTAATGAGAACTCATACTTCACCTGTTCAAGCTAGAACAATGGAAGCAAACGTGGAAAAAGGTCCAATTAAAATAATTTGTCCTGGTAAGGTTTATCGCCGTGATGACGATGATGCTACACATTCTCATCAATTTATGCAAATCGAAGGTCTTGTAATTGGTGAAAACATTTCAATGAGTGACTTAAAAGGTACTTTACAACTTTTTGCGAAAAAAATGTTTGGTGAAGATCGTGAAATTCGCTTACGCCCAAGCTTCTTCCCATTCACTGAGCCTTCAGTAGAAATGGATATTTCTTGTATGAAATGTGGAGGAAAAGGCTGTAACATGTGTAAACACACTGGATGGATTGAAATTTTAGGTGCGGGAATGGTTCATCCTAACGTACTTGAGATGGCTGGGTATAATCCAAAAGAAGTTCAAGGATTTGCTTTCGGTATGGGTCCAGAACGTATTGCATTATTAAAATATGGTATTGATGATATTCGTCATTTCTATACGAACGATATAAGATTCTTAAAGCAATTCCAACAAATGTAAGGTAGGAGGGGACTAAAACATGTTTGTATCAACAAAATGGTTACAAGAATACGTTGATTTAAGTGGTGTTACACCAGACGAACTTGCAAAATTAATAACAAAAGCAGGTATTGAAGTTGAAGGTGTTGATCATCTTTCAGAAGGAATTAAAAATGTTGTTGTTGGTTATGTAATGGAACGTGAACAACATCCAGAGGCAGATAAATTATCAAAATGTACTGTTGATGTTGGAGAAGAACAACCAGTACAAATTATTTGTGGCGCACCGAATGTTGCTAAAGGTCAAAAAGTGATCGTGGCAAAGGTAGGCGCTGTTTTACCGGGGAATTTCAAAATTAAAAAAGCTAAATTACGTGGAGAAGTTTCTGAAGGAATGATTTGCTCTCTTCAAGAATTAGGAATTGAAGGCAAAGTAGTTGCAAAAGAATTCTCAAATGGCATTTTTGTTTTACCAAGTGATGCTGAAGTAGGAGCAGATGCATTAGACGTACTTTATCGTGATGATGCAGTATTAGAACTTGGATTAACACCAAACCGTGCTGATTGCTTAAATATGATTGGTGTTGCCTATGAGGTAGCTGCAATTTTAGATCGTGATGTGAAACTTCCAGCGATAAGCGCTCAATCAGCTACAACTGCTGATTATGTTTCAGTTTCAATTGAATCAAAAGAAGATGCACCATATTATAGTGCTAAATTAGTGAAAGGTGTAAAAATTGGTCCTTCACCATTATGGATGCAAGCTCGTTTAATGAGCGCTGGTATTCGTCCGATTAATAATGTGGTTGATATTACGAACTATATTTTAATTGAATATGGTCAACCATTACACGCGTTTGATTTTAATAAATTAAATAGTAATCAAATTATCGTTCGTCATGCGAAAGAAAACGAAAAGATTGTTACACTTGATGGTGAAGAACGCACATTACAGCCACATAATTTAGTCATCGCAACAGAAAAAGAAGCGGTAGCAGTTGCAGGTGTAATGGGTGGTCAAAGTACTGAAGTTGATGTTGAAACTGTAGACGTTTTAATTGAATCAGCTGTTTTCAGAGGCCAAAGTGTTCGCCAAACTTCAAAAGACCTAGGCTTACGTAGTGATTCAAGTGCTCGTTTTGAAAAAGGTATTGATGCTTCTCGTACATTCCCTGCTTCTGAACGTGCTGCTCAGTTAATGGCTGAACTAGCTGGTGGAACAATTATAGAAGGTTCTGTAATTGCTGACAATTTAGTTGAAGATGCTAAAAAAGTATCAGTTTCTGTAAGTAAAATTAATGGTGTACTTGGTACATCAATTGATGCTGAGACAGTAAAAGATATTTTCCGTCGCTTAAGATTAGAAGCTACCGGGAATGGTGAAGTATTTACAATTACTGTTCCAAGTCGTCGTGGTGATCTTTCAATAGAAGAAGATTTAGTTGAAGAAGTAGGAAGACTATATGGCTATGATCATATTCCTGCTACATTACCAACAGGTGTTGCTAGTCGTGGACAATTAACACCTTATCAAGCAAAACGTAGAAAAATTCGTCAGTATTTACAGCATGCAGGTCTTTACGAAGCTGTAACTTACTCTCTAACAAGCAATAATAAAGTTAAACGCTTTGCATTAGAAACAGTAGATGCAGAACCTGTTCGTTTAGCATTACCTATGAGTGAAGAACGCAGTGAGCTACGTTTCAGTTTAGTACCACATTTATTAGATGCTATTGCATACAATGTTGCACGTAAAGAAGAAAATGTTCAACTATTTGAAACGGGCTCTGTATTCTTAACAAAGGAAAAGAACGAGCTTCCTCATGAAGAAGAATATTTAGCAGGAGCGTTAACAGGTTTATGGTTGCAACATGCATGGCAAGGCGAGAAAAAGGCTGTGGATTTCTATGTTGTAAAAGGTATTTTAGACGGTTTATTTAATGAATTAGGTTTATCAAATAAAATAACTTATCTTGCTGCTAAGAAAGAAGAATTACACCCAGGACGTACAGCAAGTATTTTATTAAATGGAGAAGAAATTGGTTTTATCGGTCAAGTTCATCCTGTTACTCAAAAAGAGTGGGATCTTAAAGAAACATATGTATTCCAATTATCTCTTGAAAAGCTATTAAATACTGAATTTGATGATATTTTATACAATGCAATTCCTCGTTTCCCATCAATGAACCGAGATATGGCATTAGTAGTTGATTCGAAAGTATTTGCTGGTGATATTCTATCTACAATTCGTTCAACGGGTGGAAGACTTCTAAAGGATGCTACAATCTTTGATTTATACGAAGGTGATAAGATGGAAGCTGGTAAAAAATCAGTAGCCTTCTCATTAACATATTTCGATCCAGAACGTACTTTAACGGATGAAGAAGTAACTAAAGCTCATTCAAAAGTATTAAAAGCTGTAGAAGAAACACATAATGCTCAATTACGTGGGTAAATAAATTTAAATAATCGCATTGAAAAAAACCAAGTTCTTTTTTTAAAGAATTTGGTTTTTTTTGTTTGTGTAGCTACTGGTGCGCTATACCTGGAATTGCCTATGTTTTTATACAACTGTCCAAAACCTAGATGCAGGTGAAGCAGTAAGATTACCTTTTTATAATATAAAATAAAAAACCCTTCATTGTAGACTGGTCTAGCTTTTACTGTCTACTATCGAAGGGTTATTAATCAGATAATTAAGTTAATATCATTAATCACACTCTTATTGAATCACTAAATATCTAGTCTAACGATGTTTAATGCAGCACTGTTTACCATTGCGCCATCAACGCTGTTTGCTAAATGGTCAGGAGTAGCACCAATATTTCTAAGCTGGAATTGTTCACCAGCTGTGAAATGTACCATTACCTCGCCATTAATTTGTAAATTTGTCATTGGACTATTAGGGAGATCTACACCTGCTCCAAATTCACTACCTTGAACAATTGTAAAGATCGGAGTTAAACCACTGAATATTGCATAAGCCCCTTCAACTGGTTGTGAGCCTGTACCACCCATATTTCTAAAAATAACACTGTAGTTAATTAAATAGTCTCCAGTGCTCATTACTGTAATTGTAGTTCCTCCAATCAGGGCGAAATCTCCAGAATTAAGTCCCACATTATTAAAGGCTACTGGTGTATTTGTTGGTATATTACCTTGAGAATTAGTATTGTAAAAACTTGCATACATAGGATTACAACCACATTGGCCTGTTGGGCCAGTAGCACCGGTTACACCAGTAGTACCAGTATTACCAGTCGGTCCAGTAGGTCCAGTAGCGCCAGTAGCACCTCTTTCACCAGTAGTACCAGTAGTACCAGTCGGTCCAGTAGGTCCGGTAGCACCAGTAGCACCTCTTTCACCAGTAGTACCAGTAGTACCAGTAGTACCAGTAGTACCAGTAGTACCAGTCGGTCCAGTAGGTCCGGTAGCACCTCTTTCACCAGTAGTACCAGTATTACCAGTCGGTCCAGTAGGTCCAGTAGCACCAGTAGCACCTCTTTCACCAGTAGTACCAGTAGTACCAGTTGGTCCAGTAGGTCCAGTAGCACCAGTAGCACCTCTTTCACCAGTAGTACCAGTAGTACCAGTCGGTCCAGTAGGTCCGGTAGCACCAGTAGCACCTCTTTCACCAGTAGTACCAGTAT